>JABIYQ010000575.1 GCA_018702715.1 Desulfobacula sp.
AAGATATTCTCTTTCATTGGGGCCCAATATGCCAAGAGAAAGGTTTAAAAGCGTCCAAAGATGAACGGTTTCCCATGCATGGTCATTAACTTCCGACATATCATGCACCTGGGCATGACAATTATGGCAGGGGGTGATGCAGTAAGGCGCTTTGGTTGTTAGGATCTGGTTGGCTTTGGTCTGTCCATATGCCCGCCTTTGCTCCTGGAAACCGGATTGCAGGAATCCACCGCCTCCGCCACAGCAAAAATTATTGGATTTATTGGGCGTCATGTCAACAAAATTTTCTTCGCCCACAACTTTTTTTACAACATATCTCATTTCTTCGGCAACAGGGTCGCCAAAAGACTTTCGCACAAGCTGGCAGGGATCCTGAAGTGTGAACTTGATTTTTAAGTCTTTGTTCCAGTCAGAAGAGGGTTTAAGCTTTCCTTCCCTGATCCATTCAGCATAGAGTTGAATAATACTTTTGATTTCAAAGTTATGAGGGATGTTAAATTTTTGCAGTCCAGCCCGGACTGCGAAAAGTTCGTGCCCTCACTCGGTGTTGAGCCAGACTTTACAGCCCAGATCCTCCACCGCTTTCACCTTTGTCCGGACAATTTTTTCCCAGGACTCATTATCTGCCATGAACATGCAATAATTTTCTGCTGCCCAGCCTTTTGTACCATAGGTCCAGTCTGCCTCTGCAAGGTGAAGAATTTTCCATAAAGGAACCATTTCATCGGGTTCAGTCACAGGTTCTCTGGAATTCTGATTTAAAAAATAATGGGCCCCTTCCCGGTTTACATCTGCTGTCATTTGGGCAAACTCAGGCTGTGATTCCTGGTATTCTTCAAGAACATCTTCCACAACAAATTGAAAATCTTCTTCATTGGCACCCATGGCTGAACAGGTATCATGTTTTAATGCCATGTCACAGGAGCCTCTTATCCCTTTTGGTCTTTCTTCTCTTGGTACTTGTGCTCTTGCATTGAATACAAGCTGAGGAATATTAATTTCCATGGGACAAACATAAATACATCGCATACACATGGTACACATCCATAGCCAGTTTGAGCTTAAGATCTCTTCATCCATTCCAAGAGCTGCCATTCTCAAAAACTTTCTTGGATCCATACCCTCAAGGCCTGTTGCAGGACAACCTGATGCACATGCACCGCATGTCAGGCATGCATTCAAATTCCCGCCATCCGGCAGAAGTTTCATTACCTTATCTTTAAAGACGCTCTTTCTTGCGCCTCCAATTTTAATAGCTGTATCTTCCATGCTATTTTTTCTCCTTAATACATATCAAATTCAAAATATTTTTAAATTACTATGGCTTCCATAATTTTTTGGACAATGTCTCTTTTCTCTTATTCTGTCATTTATGTCAACCTTATTTTAAGATAGCGGCAACTATATTTTGAGATATCCTTTACTTTTAAGACCTGGGACCATACCGTGGATTCAAGCCAGCCATACTTTTGGGAGACCTGGTAGACTATAAAGCCTTTTGAGAAATCGCTATTTGTCCATTTTGCCAATGCTGGCATTTTCGACAAATGCTCAGATATTCGGATAAATATATTCTGTTACCTGATTATCATCATGCAAATGCATCATTGGGCATTTGCATAATTGATGGAATATCTGATTTTAAGGCTTTTATTTTACCCATGGTTGAAGATAGAACATAAGTGATAAAATATTCTGCAGTCTTTACCTGGCCTTGATAAAATGCCACATCCTTTTTCTTTGCATTTTCAATTTTTGGCGCTGCCACAAGCGCACGCCACAGTTCCAACCATGCCATGCAGACATCACCCACCACTTCCAGAAAGGGATGGGCTGCTGCAAAAGCATCTATAAATTTTTCTGACATAGCCTTCATACCCATGTGCATGGCCAGTTCACCCAGCGCATTTACCGCAAGTTCAACTTTTTTTGCCAGATTTTCCAAGCTGTCAAGATTTTTAGCCTTTGCTATGGTTTTGTTCATTTCGTGCAATAGATCCATAAAGGGTTGACCCTTTTTCATGCCCAGCTTTCTTCCCAAAAGATCCATGGCCTGGATACCGTTGGTGCCTTCATAAATACTTGTAATTTTACAATCCCGGAGCAATTGTTCCTGGGGAAATTCCTTCATATAGCCATACCCTCCATAAATCTGAATACCCTGGGTACAGACCTCATGAGCTCTGTCCGTGCAATATGATTTTGTGACAGGGGTTAAAAGTTCTATGAGTCCCTGATATTTTTCTTTGTCTTCTATTGTTACCGCAATTTTGACTTTATCAAAAAGATAAGCCGTGTAATAAAGCAGGGATCTCATACCGTCAACATAGGCTTTCATGGAAATGAGTTGGCGTTTTACATCCGGATGGTTGATAATGGCCACTGATTCTGGATTTTCTTCGAGCATATTACGGATATCCGGGCCCTGTATGCGTTGTCTGGCATAATTAACGGCATTGATATAGGAAGTTGATGCAAACCCCAGTCCCTGTGTTGCAATCCCGAGTCTGGCTTCGTTCATCATGACAAACATGGCCTTCATGCCTTTATTTTCTTCACCCAAAAGTTCACCCACACACTCATCCTTGGAGCCAAAGGAAAGGGAACAGGTACAGCAGCCGTGCAGCCCCATTTTATCTTCAAGGCCGGAGCACACAACATCATTGTGCTGACCCGGGGTTCCGTCATTCTTTACCCGGAATTTCGGCACAAGGAAAAGGGAGATGCCTTTTGTCCCGGGGGGTGCCCCATCAATCCGAGCCAGTACGGGATGGATAA
>JABIYQ010000211.1 GCA_018702715.1 Desulfobacula sp.
AGCGATAAATTAAACATACTTGCTAGTTATCAAGATCAGATAGAATCTCTTCCCCCACAAGGATCTTTATTGGCGAGCAATTCACATTGCCGATATTTCATGTATGAGATCGAAAATATTGTATTAGGAATTCAGGGGCATCCTGAATTTGACAAAAAATTTGTCGAAACCCTTTATAAATCAAGAGTTGAATCGATCGGTCGCAATATTGTCTCGACTGCCATATCAAGTTTAAATGGATCAATTCATCCTCATATTTTTGCAGAATGGATAAATAATTTTTTCCAAAAAACTTAGAGCAAATCAAAAAAATGGGCTATGATCGCAAAATTCGAAAAGAACCCCATGAATCAGCTGTCTTTATAAAATCAGAAAAGGCAACTATGACCTTGTTTTTGCTGGCTCACACGGGAGAACAAATTTAAAAAAGGAATCTTGCATGCTATATCACAGAAAATCGCTACAGGTCTCCTACTGAGAAGCCATTGGTATTCTTTTGCTGGACTCTCCTATTCCATTTATACCGGGCGATGTGGCCAATGCTTTTTTATGGCTATCCAAAGGCTTGGTCACTATGCCGCCATCATGCATATTGAAATCCCGAAACATAAGGGAGATGTTTCTTGCTGCTGGGGCAAAGACGCATTGCTGTATTCAATTGGTGTCCCCAATGTTGATTCTATATGAGCATGGGCATCGATAAATCCTGGAATGATAAATTTTCCAGTACCGTCTATTTCTTGATTTCCACTTCCCTTATAATCACCAATGCCAACAAAATATCCGTCTTTGACAGCAACATCCGATGTGCAAATATCCTGTGTGATCACATCAACAATTTGAATATTGATAAACACAAGATCTGATTTAGTTAATTTTGCTGCAGAAAAGATTCTATCTCTTAACATAACATATCCCTTGGTTTTATAAATAATTTGATGTCTATGCCCGGATATATTATTGTAGCACAATAACCAAATAAAGAGGACCATCTTGGGAACATCGTTTAAAGACCAGCTCATTGAAACAAATTGTTTAAATCTTGATGATTACGAAGAGCCGTACTACTTTACCGTGGGAAAGATAATTAATTAAAGGTATCCATAAAATGCAAATGACCAATAAACAGAGAATGCTGGCCGCCATCAAAGGGGAAACACCAGATGCATTACCTTTCGCACCAAGGATGGACTTATGGTATGCCGCGGCCCAGGCCTGCAATAGTCTTCCGGAACACTATAAAAATGATTCTCTGGAAGATATCTGCAAAAAAGAAAACTGGGGAATATACCGGTTGACCGGTGATTACAGATATCTTGAAAAAAAACATTCAGACTGGCCTTTTACCTGTCTTGGAATATTCGCTCCTCCTGAAACGGTTCATGGCATGACATTTGATGACAACATCAATATTAAAACCCAGCTGAATGATGGCGTTATGGATATCGTTTTTGAAACACTTAAAGGAGAATTAACCACCACCCTGGTTTTAAACAATGAAATGAAAAAAGAAGGGGTGACCTATCCATGGATTAAAGAAAAGCTGATTAAAAAAGACGAAGACTGGGATCTTGTGGCCCTGCTTTTTGAAAGTCTGAAGCTGATTCCACGCAATGAGTCCTTTCTTGAACAGGAAAAGCGGATTGGTGAAAACGGTCTTATTGTCAGCCAGGCAACAGATGCAGGATCTCCAGTTCATCTCATACAAAAAAATCTGATCAGCCCCACCCGGTTTTTCACCCTGTACAAAGAAGATCGAAAAAGAATAGACAAGCTTGCGGACAGTATTAGCAATTATTTTAACCAGGTTTTAGATATTTACGAAAACTATCCGGGTGATGTGCTTGCCTGGGGATGTAATTATGACCGTACAATCACCTTCCCGCCCTATTTTGAAAAAGATATTCTTCCCTGGCATATCAAAGCCCATGAGCGGTTAAAACCCCTGGGCAAGTATATAATTACACATACGGACGGAGAAAATGACGGGCTCATGGATCTTATCCTTAAAACAAAAGTTGATGGTTGTGAATCTTTATGCCCCTACCCTATGACACGCCTCAAACTTCATGAATACAGGGAAAAATGGAAGGATGTGGTAATTATTGGTGGAATTCCTGCCGACTACCTGATTCCCGGCAAAACCTCTGAAAAAGAAATGATTGATTATTTTGACTATGCATTTAAGTCCATGGCGCCGGGTAATTTGTTCATTCCAGGGATAACAGATGCTGTCAGTCCCTTAAGCTCTTTTGACCGTGTGCAGAAAATGGGGGATTATTTTGCCCAAAACGGAAAACTCCCCCTTAATGATGAAAGTTTCAAAGATATTTTTGCAGGAGAGCAAACAAGAGTTATTGGCGAACAATGTCTTTCAGAGGAACAAGGCATCCTCAAAGAAATCCAGCTTTGCATCATTGAAGCCGACAAAACCAAAATAAAGACCTTAATAAGCACGGCACTTGGGAATCAAATAGAAGCCGGGATGATCCTGGAACATGGCATGATTTCAGCCATGAATTATGTGGGGGACGGTTTTTCAGAAGGAAAATTTTTTATCCCGGAAATGCTGCTTTCCGCCCAGACAATGGAAGAAGGTGTCTCGGTTTTAAAACCACACTTGCTGGAAGACTCTTCTGCCACAGGATCTGGTAAAGTGTTATTAGGAACGGTTGCAGGTGATCTCCACGACATAGGCAAAAATCTGGTGGCCATCATGTTGAGGGGCGTCGGGTTTAAGGTCATTGATCTGGGGATCAATGTGTCTCCTGAAACCTTTGTCACATCTATCCAGGAACATGATGCGGATATCCTGGCACTTTCCGCTTTACTGACAACCACGATGCCGAAAATGAAACAAACCATAGATGCTGTTGTGGAAGCGGGCTTAAGGGAAAAAATAAAAATTATTGTGGGTGGTGCCCCGGTTACCCATGAATTTGCAAAAAAGATCGGTGCAGATGGGTATGCTGAAACAGCTGGCAGTGCATCGCGTACAGCCCAGGAATTGATGACCGTTTAAACCAAATAATTGGAAAGGCAAACCATTCATGAAACAACCTGATTGCTCACAAATACTTCAAAACTGTGCCCACGGGGTAATTGGAACAGATGTTAAAGGCCGGATCATCCATATCAATTCCAAGGCCAAAGAAATCATCAGGTTTGCCGGTCCACTCGGGCAGGATACAAATGTCATTGATCTGTTACCGGCAACGGGTAAACTGATCCTTGGGGCAATGGAAAGCCGGAACCCCTATTTCGGCCACCAGGTGGAAGGAAAGCTGGAAAATCTTATCGTAAGCATCAATATCATCGAAGACAAGGACGAAATATGTGGATCAGTCTGCAGTTTTGTGGATCTAAACGAATTCAAATCAGTTGCCCACAAACTTGATTTTATTGAATTGATGGATAAAAAATTTGAAACCGTTTTTGAGGCTTCCTTTGATGGAATCTGGCTGGCTGACGGTGAGGGCCGGATCATTAAGATCAACAAGACCAGCGAAAAAATAATGGGAATGAATCGTTCGAAAGTCATCGGCAAAAAGGTCCAGGAAATCGTTGAACAGGGGGTGTACGATAATTATATGACGGATGAGGTCATCCGGACAAAAAAAAGAGTATCCCAGCTGCAGACCGCCCTTTTAACAGGCAAACAGATTCTTTGCACGGGAATTCCCGTACTGGATAAAAATGGAGAGGTATCCATGGTCGTCATAAATGAACGGGATATCTCTCAACTTATGGCCACTCAAAAGGAACTGGAAGATATTCGCCAGGAAAAAGACCGGTACAAAGAAGAGCTGGATACCATGGTCATGAAAGAGCTTCGGGAAAATAATATTGTTGCTGAAAATGAAAAAATGCGACACACCATGCAGATGGCCGTGAGATTTGGACGGATGAATGTGTCGGATATCCTGGTCCAGGGAGAATCAGGAACGGGGAAAGGATTAATAGCCAAGTTTATCCATAAAAGCGGTCAAAGGTCTTCCAAACCTTTTATACAGATCAATTGTGCGGCTCTTCCGGATACAATCCTGGAAGCCGAGTTGTTTGGTTATGAGAAAGGTGCTTTTACCGGAGCAAATGAAAGCGGAAAACCAGGCCTTATTGAACTGGCCAATGAAGGGACCTTGTTTCTTGATGAGATTGGAGACTTATCTCCGGCAGGACAGGCAAAATTGTTAAAATATCTGGATGATCATGAGGTGATGCGGATCGGCGGCACCCAGTCTAAATTTATTGACTGTGTTGTGATTGCTGCTTCAAATCAAAACCTTCAAAAACTTGTGAAAAATAAGAAATTTCGTCCTGATCTGCTGTTCAGACTCAACAGCATTTCCATATCCCTCCCGCCTCTCAGAGAAAGGCCTGAAGATATTTTTGAATTAACCTATCAGTTTTTGAAAACAAACAACGCCAAATTCAACTCGAATAAAAAAATCAATCCTTTGACCATTGCCATGATGCAGACCTATTCCTTTCCCGGCAATATCCGGGAACTTAAAAATATCATTAAAAAAGGGGTGATCATGAGCGAATCCGAATATATTGACAGTATAGTGATCGATTGCATTGGGAAAGAGGTGATTGACGAGGTCACCAGGGCTGAAAATGCCGATAAAAAAATCAGAAGCCTTGAGGATATAACGAATGCCTTTGAAAAAGAAATTATCAAAAACGCCATAAAAAAATTTCATTCCACAAGGGAGCTGGCCCGGCATCTGAATATCAGCCAGCCCACAATTGTTCGAAAGCTCAAAAAGCACGGATTATCAACCCGCTAAAAAAACAAGGTCTGTTTTACATATTTTTTACAGCCTCCCCGCCATGATATCACCCTTGTGTTTCCCTGGAACAACCCGATTCAATACCACTTCAATTATGGATCAACGCTTTAAAATCCATGGTTTTTCATGATTCAGATCTGTATCAATGAGACCCTGCTTTATCTAATTATTTTTAATAACCCATAAAAATAATTCGGTTTTTTAAACGGCCGTGTCTCTGGTTCAATTTTTGCTAACGTTTTACATGAACTGCTTTGTAAGAGTTTTTAATGCGTTGGTTACGTTTTTAAACCTTTTTTTGATTTCATGTTCATTTATGAAAGCTGCGTTATTCTCATTAGATGAGGCGATAATCGCAGGTAAAACAGGTAAGGAGGAATACCCATATGATTTATAAAGCCAACAAAGGTCAAACAAGTTATGGTGAAGCCATTGGGATTATTTTGATGGAGAGCTATATGCCATTTCCCCCGGGATGTCCGGGAAACGCAACTACCTTTGACTACCCTGTCAGATATGAAATCGTTAAGGGTGCCAACATGGATAGGCTTGTTTATAAAGGAGACCCCAAACTGCTTCAACCCTTTATTGATGCCGGGTGGGCATTGATAAATCAAGGAGTGAGTGCCGTTACTGGCAATTGCGGTTTCATGGTGTTGTATCATGATATCCTGGCCAAAGAATTTCCCGTTCCCACGTTTATGTCCAGCCTGCTTCAATTGCCCTTTATTTCCCGGATGTTGAAACCGGGTGAAAAAATCGGGATTATCACTGCCAACTATGACACACTCACGGACAAACATCTTGAAATAGCCACCAATGGCGCTGACATCCCCCTGGCTGTTACCGGCATGCAGAAGCAACCCAATTTTTATGATGCCATCCACGCTGAAAAAGGATTTCTTGATTTTGATAAAGTTGAGGCTGAAGTGGTTGAGGTAACTGGCAATCTTCTTGAAGAACATCCGGATATAAAAGCCATTCTTTTTGAGTGTACGGATTTACCCCCTTATGCAGCAGCTGTACAAAGGGCATTTGGATTACCGATTTATGATTTTTCAACCATGATAAATTATGTTTACTCGGCAACGGTCCGAAAGCGTTTCTGCGGCTATACATAACCCTGTTATAAACAATAACCTTTAAAACATATGATAGATGGAAAAGGAGATAACATGATAGAAAAAAAAGTCTTGATCAATGGAGAATGGGTTGAAGCTGTAAGCGGTGAGCGATTTGAAGTGATTTCACCGGGTGATGGAAGCGTTGTGGGAAGTGTTCCAATGTGTTCCAGAGAAGATGCGGTCAAAGCGGTTGAAGCAGCTCAGCAAGGCCGTGCTGCCTTAAAAAAACTGTCACTTTTAAAAAGAATTGAGCTGCTTCATAAGGCTGTGGATATTGCCAAATCAAAAGACAAAGAAGCCTGCAAAATCATGTGCATGGAGTCTGGCAAGCCCATGACCCAGTCCATCAGTGAAGCAAGTCCCGCCACAGGGTATAGCTGGAGCAACTTTCATGTGGCCATGAACAATGTCAAAACCCACAGGGGATTGACCCTGCCCAATGTTACAGAAGATAATAACAATAAAAGAATAATCCATACCTATGAGCCTGTTGGGGTTGTGGCCAATCTTTCCACGTTCAGCTATCCGTCTGAAATGCCCAATTGTACCATTCCATACGCCCTGGCATTGGGGAATGCCGTTATTGTCAAGCCATCCTGTGGAGCACCCATCAGTGCTATCCTTATTGCAGAAGCGCTGCACGAAGCCGGTTTTCCCGCCGGCAGCATCAATATCGTGACCGGCCCGGGCAGTGATGTGGGCGATGAACTTGTCTCCAATCCCGGAGTACAGGCCATCAACCTTTTCGGCCAGGAAAACACCTGTGAAACGATAACCCAGAGGGCCGGGATGAGAAGAATACTGGCAGCCGTTGTATCCAATAATCCTTTTATTGTCATGGATGATGCCAATATTGAAGAAGCAGTTCTCTCTGCAGCCCAGGGTGCTTATGGCCATAATGGACAATCCCCGATTTCCACCAGGAGAATCCTTGTTCACAAGGATGTATATCATTCATTTGTGGAAAAATTTTTGGAAAAAACCAAAAGTATGGTCTTTGGTGACCCCATGGACATAAATACAGATATCGGACCATTGAATAATGAGATAATTTTGAACCAGACCCTTGCCAAACTGGCCGATGCCAGGGAAAAGGGCGGAAAATTTCTGACCGGCGGACATGTGTCAAAAGGCCTGTATCTTGAGCCGACCATCATTGATGAGGCCAACCCTGATATGCTGGTAACAAATGAACCCACCATGGGACCTGTGGTTCCCATTATGATCTTTGATACCATTGAACAAGCCGTGGAAATGGCCAATGCCACCCGGTTCGGATTCCAGGCAGGTGCCTTTACCAGCAGTCTGTCCAATGCCTATTTTTTCTCTGAAAATATTGAGTCCGGCAGCGTCTATATTAATGAAGCCACCTCCTGCTGGGATGAAATGTCTCCCTTTGGCGGCGTGAAAAAAAGTGGTATGGGAAGGATGTTGTCCAATTGGATTTTTAATGAATTGACCCATGTTAAAATGACCCTGTTTGATTTAGGCAAAGTGAAAAAAGGATAAGGAAACAATTATGGCAAACCTATATGGCGGATCTCTCTTACGGGTTGATTTAAGCACAGGAGAGATAAAAAGAACACCGACCACGCAATATTCAGATTTATGGCTTGGAGCCAGGGGATTCAATGCCCGGATTTTATATGAAGAGACAAATAAAGAAACAGACCCGATGGGACCGGATAATGTAATCCTGTTCAGTGTGGGGCCTTTCACCGGAACCATGGTGCCGGGATCAGGCCGGGTGGAGATTGGTGCCAAATCCCCTGTCACAGGTATTCAGGGGATGTCGAATATGGGGGGTTACTGGGGGCCGGAACTAAAATATGCCGGATATGACAGTGTCATTGTAAAAGGGGCAGCCGATAAGCCTGTCTACATCTCCATCTATAATGACAAGGTTGAAATCAGGGATGCCGCACATTTGTCCGGGAAAGATACCTACCAGACCCAGGATGCCATCCGGGAGGAGCTTGGAGATCCTGAGATTGAAGTGGTCTGTATCGGCCCTGCCGGTGAAAATATGATCGCCTATGCCTCGGTTCACACACGGCTGGGAAATGCCGCCGGACGAACGGGTATGGGAACGGTCATGGGATCTAAAAACTTGAAGGCCATTGCTGTCAGAGGCACAAAGGGAGTGACCCTTGCCGATCCGGACCGGTTCATGGAATTGTGTCTTGAAGCCATGGAAGTTCAGAAACCGCTTCTGGACATGGGCAAAACCACAGACCTGCTTGCCAATGATCCCCCGACCTGGGCATTGACCCTGGGAAACTATGAAGCCTCTAAATGGGTCAAGCAAAAAGACCTGAGGCACGGACATAAACCCTATTGGGAGCGGCATAAAAACAGACAGGGCCAGGGTATAACAGGGTGTTTCAATTGCCAGGTCAGGTGTATGGATTATTATGATCATCCGGAAAAAGGGCCTTTGGTGGCATCTTGAAATTGTTATGCATCCACGTGCTGGGTGCTCAAAGATGACAACATGGAATCCTGGTATACGCTTGTATCCACCTGCCAGCGTCAGGGTGTGGATGTCATGTCTGCTGCCCGTATGATTGCCTGGGCCATGGAACTTTTTGAAAAAGGAATAATTGATGAAACCCATACCCAGGGAATTCAACTTTTATGGGGGAACACAGAAGCCATCAGCGAAATCATCGGTCTTATTGCCGAAAACAAAGGATTTGGGGCTGTTCTGGCCTGCAATGTTTTTGATGCAGCCGCCCGTATAGGTAAAGATGTAGAAGAAGCTTTGAACATCAAGGGAGTGCCTTTGGGCGGAACCAATGTCATGAATTTCAGGGCCCGGACCATTGGCGCAATAATCAATCCCCGGGGGGGCGATGAATACAGGGGAAGAATGGGGTCTTTTGACAACATGGGAAGCGGAAAAAACACGGGGATGACGGGCATGGCTGTCCCGGACAGCTGGGAATCCACAACGGCTTTGGATATCATAAAAAAAGCCAAGCTTGCCTCGGGACAAGCCTCTGCCATGGATCAACATGACCCCACTGCAAGGGGTGCTGTAGCAGCCCTGGCCAACCGATATTCCATTGTGAGTGATTCTTTAGGCCAGTGCAAATGGAACACCTTATTTTTAAATGTAGGCGTCAGTATTGAATTTCAGGCCAAGGCTTTGTCTGCAGGACTGGGGAAACAAATAGACATTGATGATCTTCTTGAAATCGCTTCCAGGATTTCAGCCCAGGAAAGATTGTTTTCCATCAGGGGAGGATTTACCCGGGACCACGATACCCTGCCAAAAAGACTGATCAACTATCAGATGCCCGGTTCCTGGCCCCAGGACAAAGTGATGGCAGAAGAACTTGAAATGATGAAAGAAGAGTTTTATGAATCCATGGGCTGGGATAAAGAGACGGGTGTACCCAGGGATGAAACCCTTAAAGCTCTTGACCTCCTAGATCTGGAAAACGAGCTTAAAAAAACGGCGGTGTAGGCTTACATTTAATATTGAAAAAAAATTACAGGAGGTTGATGACATGGGATTCGTCATTTTGATCCATGCAGATAAATGCAGTGGCTGCCAGATGTGTGAAGTGGGCTGTTCGCTGAAACATATGAAAGAGTGTAACCCGGAAAGATCCAGAATACGGATGATAAAAACGGAAAAAAACGGGCAATACGATTTTATTCCATCCACCTGCATGCAGTGTGAAACAGCCATGTGTGAGCTGGTTTGCCCCGTGAAGGCCATCAGCCGGAATTCAGAAACCGGGGCAAGAATCATTGATGAAACAAAGTGTATTGGCTGTAGTTCCTGTAGTTATGCCTGCCCCTTTGGCGCCTGCTTTGTTGACCGGAAAATCAGTAAAGCCATGGTGTGCACCCAGTGTGACGGCGATCCGACCTGTGTTAAGGTCTGTCCCTCAGGTGCCCTGGAATATATCAGTTCAGACCAGGTAAATGTTGCGTTAAAAAGGGCAGCGTCACAAAGGATCATTGATGCGACAGCTGTTGCCGGTTTGACCAACAATCCGGCTTCCTGTTGATGTCCTTGATATCCGTACAATGGTTTTATCAGACACTCCTGGAGATCGTACATGCCTGAAGAATGGCTTTATTTTATTGAAGGACAATTTTTAGAGATTGTTTTTTACCTGTTTGCAATGGGTATGGGGATACGATGCCTGGCATTTCTGGTAAACATCTTTAATAGCCGGATGTTTCTTTACCAAAAATTCACTTGGAAAAGCACAGGTAAGTTGCTTTTTCTTTTAGGAAATTTTCTTTTGCCCTTTCATAAAATTCTTCTCAAACAACCCCTTTATACGATCTTAAGATACATTTTCCATGCCTGCCTTTTCATAATCCCGGTCTGGTATTCCGGTCATCTTAATATGCTTTTGGATACTCGTCTGGGATGGTATTGGGAACCGATTCCAGACGAGTATATTGAAACAGCAACCCTTGTTTTTATAGGGATCGGTTGTTTATTCATTGCCAGAAGAATCGTCTTTTCCAGGATACGAGAACAATCTTCATTCATGGATATAACCCTTATTATGATAACGCTTTTGCCCTTTATTACCGGATACTGGTATGTCAACGGTACTTTGGATCATATTTCTTTATTTGAGGAATACATGTGGTATTTACATGTGTTCAGTGGTGAAGTCATGATTCTAATGGCTGTTTTCCTGTTCATCAGGACCAGACTTGATGCCAAAAGATGTGTGGGATGTGAATCCTGCTGTATCAGCTGCCCCACAGGCACTTTGGAAGCTATTGAAACAGCAAATAAACGTGAGTTTTTATATTCCCATTATCAGTGTATCTGCTGTGGTACCTGTGTTTCAACCTGCCCTGAAACAGCCGCAAAATTAAGGCATGAAATCAGCATATCTCTTTTTTTCTCTTTTATTGGGAAAAAAAAGATAAATGAGGTCGTGATAAACACATGCGCGGGGTGCGGGAAGACCTATGCACCCGATCCTCAAATCGAAAAAATCAATCAGATTTTTCTTGTAAAAAAAATTGCTTCACCTGAGACCCTCAGCTATTGCGGTAGGTGTAAAAAACTTTTCTCAAATCATATGTTATTACCCCGTGATGGATGAATCCCCAGTTCTTCCAGTTTGGCTGCCATGGGTACCCCTTTTTCATCCCATCCCCGCATCTTATAATAATCCGGAAGCAGCTGGTCCTGCTCAAAAACCTGGCCTTTGCAGGGCCCGTCCGGCATGGGTTCTTTTAAAAACCGTTTGGGCAGGGTATCATCTTTTGCGGAAAGACCGGCTTTGAGATTGAACAGTCTTTCCATTGTAAATATGGTTTCTCCCAGTTTATTTAAGGCATCAAGGCCGCCAAAGTCTATCCCCGTTGCACTTTGTAAAAGATCAATAATCTCCTGTTCAGGTGTTTCCATGAGAAGGAAATAGCAAAAGCCTAACGAATCATAAGCCCAGGCACAATAATTCTGATAATGGATGGTCATCTCAGCTTTGCCTTCAATGGCGAAACGATCCACATCCTTGTCCTTTGACCAGTATCCCAGCATTGTTGTTTCAAAAATCTCGGAACAATTCACTTCCGCCCGGCAGTGATCAGCACCCCTGTTATTGGTGACAAAAGCCAGACCCTGGCCTTTCACCCCCCTGGGGTCATAATTGGGCAATTCCTGTTTTTTAACTGTCATGGAAAGCTCAGGATGGCCATAACGTTCTCCTAATCGGTAGGAACCTTCTCCTAAAATCCAGCCAAATCCTTCCCGCGCTGCCATCTTTTCCACCAGGTCTATAAGGGCATCTGCATCTCCGAATTTAAGATCGTATCCAATGTCCTGTGTCGTAAGGGCACCGATTTCAAATAATTCCATGGCACACCCCACTGTTACCCCGGTGGATATGGTATCCATTCCCATATCATTACAGATTCTGCCGGCCTTTATAACCGCCGGAAAATTATCCACACAGGTAACCGAGCCCAGGGATGCCACAGATTCATACTCAGGCCCTTCTCCTTTGCCTTCATAGCCCGGTTCTTCAACAAGACTTAACCGGGCACACCCGGCCGGACAGGCAAAGCATGCTTTACTGGGCCTGGCGCCCTTGACTGAGTATTTTTCAGCAAAAGTTTCACCGCTGATTTTATGGGCACCTTCAAACACACCCGTTTTAAAATTACGGGTGGGTAAAATTCCCAGATCATTGGTAAAACTCAATACCCCAATTGTACCGGTCTCACCCAGTCCTGAGGCGCAGCTTGGCGTCGGATTCTGCCAGTACTTCCATGTTTTTGTTATGTTTTTGTTAAAGACCTCTAAATCGGCTATCTTAACTCCGCTGTGCCCCCTGACCACTATTGCTTTAAGATTTTTTGACCCCATAACCGCACCGACACCGCCGCGTCCGGCAGCCCGGGCACCGGTTACGCCGCCTGTAATCACATTGGCGAGTCTGACAAGATTTTCTCCGGCAGGGCCTATGGCTGCTATATAGGCCATGGGATCTGTCTCTTTCAACAAAATTTCTTCAGAATCTTCTGTACCTTTGCCCCAGATATGGTCTGCTTTTCGAAGTGTTATTCTCTTGTTTTTTATCCAGAGATAAACCGGGTTTTCTGCTTTTCCCTCAAAAATAATAAAATCAAATCCACAAAATTTTAATTCCGCACCAAAGTATCCACCCACCCCGGCATTTGCGATACCGCCTGTTAAAGGAGATTTTGTAACAAAGTAAGTTCTATTGCCTCCCGGCGGCATACAGGTAAGGGGACCAGTTGCAACGATAAATTTATTATTGGGTTCAAGGGCATCTGTCCTGGGATCCACTTCGTCAGTCATGTATTTAATCCCCAAACCCCGGGCTCCGATAAAAGAAGTCATAATGGCCGGATCATTTTCAACAACCTGGATTTTGGAATTTGAAAGATTCACTCTTATATGTTTTCCTGTCCATCCAAATGCCTGATTGCTCATATCTCGACCTCCTGTTCTTTTGCCTGTTTAACCTTTTTGATATATTCCATGCTGATATCTTCACTGACGTTTGCAGATGTCTTGAACTCAAGAGCGCCATAGAAACAGTGTTTGACACACTCGGGATCGCCGCCGCACAGATCACACTTATTGGCAAGCTTATCTTTTTCATGAACATCCATGGCACCGAAAGGACAGGCTTTAACGCACATCCTGCAGCCGATGCAATTTTCTTCAACAACTTCTACAGCACCTGTTTTTTGGTTTCTTATCAAAGCCTCTTTTGGGCAGACCTCGATACAGGGCGCCTTGCCGCATTGCCTGCACACCATAGGATAATAAAAAAAATCCTTTGATATGATCTTGACCTTGATTCTTGATTTTGATGGATTGATTTCTCCAAAGTTGTGAGTGGAACATATGTATTCGCAGATCCTGCATGCCGTGCATTTTTCCAGGTTCACTTCTATACTTTTATTCATCCTGCCTCCTTGTGTGCTAGCTTAGGACCGCAAAGTTTATAACTTGAACGAAATTGCTGATATCTACCAGCGGGTTCTCTGCAAATTACAGACCAGTAAAAATTATCTTCAAAAAGAGCTTGAAACGCCTTTAATGTAAGATTTTAAAACTATATTGATTTTCCTTTGGCTGATACAAATTTGAATCTGCATATCAAATCTATTGATCCATATATGAATCTTTAAAAGCGCATCTTTTGTTTATAAAATCAATACTTTTTTATTTTTTCATCTATAGATCCTATTGTGAGGATTCAAAATAGAATTTTTAAATTTTTTAAACCCGATTGTATGGGTCGCAAATTCATGGTCCTGATTTTGCAATAAACCTGATTTGGCCATAAAGTAAAGAGAGAATACTTAATATATTAGGGTGGCAAAAGTAAAAAAAATATTACGACAGGGAAATAATAGCTCTATAAATTAATTTACAGGGAGCGATTAAGATGTATGAACGAATGAACATTTTAAAAAAAGCGGATTTTGAAAAACTTCATGAATCAACTTTAAAAATTTTTCAAGACGTCGGGATTGCTTTCCATTCTCCCAAAGCCCTGAAAATTTTTAAAAACCATGGAATCAAAGTTGATGGAAATAAAGTCTATTTTGAACCTGAACACCTTGAAAAAGCCTTACAAACCGCACCATCTGAATTTAAGATTCATGCCAGAAATCCGGAAAAATCTTTGACTATAGGCGGCAATAATCTTGTTATTGCTCCGGGTTATGGTTCACCTTTCATAATGAAAAATGGTGAAAAAAGAAGATCGACCCTGAAAGATTACGTCAATTTTTGCAAACTGGTCCAGACATCCAGACATATTGATATGAATGGCATGCTCATGGGTGATCCTTCAGACAGGCCGGCAGACAAGGCCCATCTGGACATGGTGTTTTCCAATATTGTGACCAGCGACAAACCGTTTATCGGAAGCTCAGCATCCCAAAAGGCAGCCACAGACTCGATAGAACTTGCCGGTATTGCCTGGGGCGGCAAAGAAAACATTTTAGATAAACCCGTTACCATGGCCGTGATCAGTTCGCTTTCCCCTCTGCAGTATTCAAATGAAATGGCAGAGGCCTTAATTGTCTATGCCAAATATGGTCAGGTCAATATGTTGGCATTGCTCGCCCAGGCCGGTGCCACAGCGCCCATTACAATACCCGGACTTCTTGTAACTCAAAATGCTGAGATTCTTGCCGGAATCATTTTAACTCAACTGGTCAATCCGGGCTCACCTGTGATCTACGGATCAACATCAACTGTAACGGATATGAGTAAGGGCTCACTTGCCGTGGGTGCTCCGGAATTATCCCTCATTCAGAATGCCACCCAGCGGATGGGACAATATTATGGCATTCCCACAAGGGGCAGTGGTGCCATCACAGATTCTCATAGCCTTGATATGCAGGCAGGTATAGAATCAACGCTTGCTTTGACAACAACCATAATGAGCGGTGCCAATTTTATTTTACATGGATGTGGAATATTAGAATCGTATCTCTCAATGAGCTTTGAAAAATTTCTTGCAGATGAAGAAATCTGCGGCATGCTCAAAAGGATGCTTAAACCCCTTGAAATCACAGATGAAAGAATCGATTTTGAAAC
>JABIYQ010000514.1 GCA_018702715.1 Desulfobacula sp.
AAAACCATGACCTTACCCAGTTTGTTTGCAGGCAAAATGCATGCTCTACTATGCCGAACAATAAGAACCAATATTAAAGGCCGGGACTGGTATGATTTAATATGGTTTGTGAAAAATAGTATTCCATGTGATCTGCATTATCTTAAGAATAAAATGTTGCAGACAGGCCATATTGATTTTTCAGAGGCATTGACCAAAGAGAAACTTGTTGAATTGATATCTAAAAAAAGTAAAGAAATTGATTTTTCCCTTGCAAAAAACGACGTTGAACCATTTTTAAAAAATTCAAGGCAAAAAGATGAGTTGAGCCTTTGGTCTGATGATTTTTTTAATGGTTATTTAATTCATGAAATTGATGTCCAAATGGATCATTAATTAAAAATGATCCTCCTCAAAAAACAGTAACTTTTCAACAAATCAAATGAACCTGACAAGCTTGTGAACTATATATTCTCGGCGGCTGAACGCCGCAGCAATTGCATGGTTTAAAAAATGATTAATTTAAGCAACAAAGCTGCAAAACGTTTTAAGAGTAAATGGAAGCATTAATGAGATAAAGCGGATAACCACAGGATTATACTCTCCAGACCAAATCAACGCTATGGAAATGGCAATAAACCAATGTATTTTTTCTTATCTATCAACCGGAAAAAGCAACTATTCAAATCCGTTTGAAGCTGTTGAAAGTTATGTTAAAGGAAAAACACCCTGGCTATAGGACTTACAATGGACTGGACTTTATATTCTTGTCGCCCATTAAAGGCAAGGTCAAAAATTGACAAGGACAATGGGATGGATTATTCCCGAACGGGTAAATTATTTTCTATTTCTTCCATTTTTCGGAATATTATTCCCGATCGGTAATAATTGGATTGACTTGTTTTATTTGTCGTGATATTTTCCCGTTAGGGAATAATTTTTAAGAGGTGTACAATTGGATTCGAAAAGTATCGGTGAACTAATAAAGGCCGTCAGGAAAAAACAAGGGTTCACGCAAGTAGAAGCCGCAGGTTATCTCAATGTTGGGATACGTTTCTTGTCTGAGTTGGAGAATGGAAAACCGACAGTTCAGCTTGGAAAAGTATTGCAGGTGCTCGAAGGTCTTGGATATAAAACTCTGCTGGTACCAAAATCTAAAAGAAAGGTTATAAACTATGTCAAAAAGCACCTGAACGATGAATAAGCTCTTTGTATATATAAATGGTATTCTTGCCGGTGAGCTTTGGTTGGATGATCAAAACAGATTTTGTTTTCAATACTCAAAAGAATGGTTGGGAGATCAGGATAGTTTTCATTTATCCGTTTCCTTGCCTTTACAGGAAAAACCATTCCTGAAAGATAGCTGTTATTCCTATTTCACAAATCTTTTGCCGGAAGCAAAGGTATTGACAGCTCTGTCACGGAAGTTAGGAATTGCTGAAGAGGATAAATTCTCCATGCTCCAGGCTATTGGTGGGGATTGTGCTGGCGCCGTGTCACTTTATCCTCCTGGTGTCGATCACCTTGGGCCGAATGATTATAAATATGAACCTTTTTCAGAAAAGGATTTAGCAAAAAAAATAGCAGAACTGGGGGTCAATCCATTGCTTGCCGCAGAGGAAAGAAGACTTTCCCTGGCAGGGGGAATGGAGAAGCTGCCAGTCTATATCAAAGATAATCGAATCTACCTGCCTTTAAACGGGGCTCCGACCACTCATATCATCAAGACTCCTGTCAAAGACTTGCAGGGTGTTGTGACAAATGAAGCCTATTGTATGAGTCTGGCGAAAAACATGGGTTTTGATGTCCCTGATATCGATATCCTGAAAGTCAGGGATATCTCGTTGTATGCTGTGAAGCGTTATGACAGAAAAACAAGTGGACAAGGTATTGTTCGGCTTGTTCAAGAAGATTTTTGTCAGGCGATGAACAGAAATTCACAGCAGAAATATAACTATTCTTTGAAAGACTGCTTTGATTTGATCCGAAGAGAATGTTCAAATCCTATTGAGGATTCAAGGAGACTTTTCAATCTGGTTTTGTTCAATGGATTGATCGGTAATGCCGATGGCCACGCAAAGAATATTTCGTTGCTACACAATGAAAATGGGACAACACTTGCGCCATTCTATGATTTGGTTTCTACACTGGTTTATCCCCAGTTTACAAAAAAAATGGCGATGAGGGTTGCCGGGAAGAAAAGAAACTTTGCCCATCTTCAAAAGCATCATTTCGATTCTCTCAGTGAAGAGATTAACATGAAGTCAAATGTTGTCATCAAAACAGCGTTAAATTTGGCAAATAGGATCATGACTGTATCTGAAATAACGGCAATGGAATTTAAAGCCAAGTATGGATCGCTTGAAATGGTCGACAAAATAAATGCTGTGATTTCTTTTCACTCAAAGTCACTTATTGATACATTGAGTGATGATTCTGTGCAGAGATAACAGGAGCATTTTGCTTCCAACAAGTGAAATGCCACGGGCAGACAGAGTTATGATTGAAATTGAGGACAACAGCCGTGAGATGAGATTCAGATTTCTACCATTAGATGGGACTGATATGACCGGCCAACATAGTTGTCACAAAAAACCGGGAAATAACTTGACAATAATGGGGTCAAAAATCCGTTACCCGATTGAATTGTTGTTATCTATCTGATATAAAAAGCCATTTTTAGAATAGACAAACCACATGGAATGTGGCACAAAAAATGCGAAACTTAACATTAACTTGAGAATCATTGGAAAAAGTTCAGGTTTAATAGGAACTGACATCTCCATATTTCCCAAGCCCATGCAACCATTAACATTGGGAGAAAAATCATCATGAATAAAATTACTTTATGCCTCATCGCTCTTTGTTGCACCCTCTTTCTTTTGAACGCTCCACAGGCAGAAGCCGGTTCACCCGGTAAGGTGGCAACCTTGCTTGCCAGGACTTACTGCTCTGGCTCTACCACGGCCAAAGGATACGGATGCTGGGGGTATTTTTATTACCGTATTGATAGAAACCAGAACCGGAGCGGCGCCATGGCTAAGTGCAAAAACAATTGCGCGGTTCGCAAGTCCACGCAGAAGTCCGAGTGCGAAGCCGGTTGCAAAGTGGGGTTAGACCAAGAAACGAAATAGCCTGGAGTATTGATAAAGGCAAAAGCCTATAAACCATGCGCGGTTTAGATTAAGTTAACCAGCGGATTTCAGCGAGTCTGGGAGAGCCCAGCAAACAGTGTTAACCCTTTCTGTTAGCGAGATGAATATAAAAAATCTATGTCTGGTTTCTCGGTTGCATAAAAATGAGCCCAAATATAGGCGTGACTAAAAGCTGCCACCACTAGACCTGCTGCAGAGTTAAACCCTATTGCTATGGTCCAGAACAAAAGGAAAATATCAACAACGAAAATGCTGACGTTGCGACAGATTTTTATGTTATCTTTAAACACCGAATACTTTCTACCTTAAAAAAATGAATGTTAATTTTAAAATAGCGACTAAAGAGGATGCTGAAAAATTAACTATAATTTCAGTAAATTCTTTCAATACAGATTTTGATCTTGCTGGAAGAAAATCAATTGGTGGGCCTCCCGGTTATGACTCAACAGAATTTCATGAACGTATGATCGAAGAAGCATCCAAATTCTACAAAATAACAATTGACAATCAAATAATAGGGGGATTTTGGTTCATTGAAGAAAACATCGAGAAAGCGTATCTATATAGAATCTTCGTTGATTCAAAATTTTATAAAAAAGGTATAGGTTTGCAATCATTTAATTTCTTATTCCAAAATTTTCCAAGAATTAAAGAATGGTCTTTGCAAACACCTATTTGGAATACTCGAACACCAAAATTTTATAAAAAACTCGGATTTGAGGTTATAGAAAAAACAGATAGGTTCCTATTCTTAAAAAGAAAGTAGAGCCCAAGTAAAAAGATAACCCATCATTACAGCGGACCACAAGGGGCATGCCTTTTCAGCGTTTCAGCAACTTTGGAACAGTGTTACTTTCAAAAAACTTTACTGGAACCCCTTGTTCCCTCCCTGCGGTCGGTGGCCCCTGAACTCAAGCGTTATAATTTTTAAAGCTTTGGGGGAAACTATAAATCAAAATCCTTGATAAACATCTTTTCTATGACCGATTTTTACAATCAGAATGATCACTCTTTTATCATGGATTTCATATATTATTCTATAGTTTCCGGTACGAACCTTATGAAAAGAATTATTTCCTTTCATCTTAGTAGTATTTGGCTCCGGCAAATTTTGGCCAAGGGCTTCTATTTTCTTCTTAATCCGCACCAAATCTCTTTTGGGAAACTGCTTCAGACTTTTCAATACAGCAGGTCTGAACTCAATAGTATATACCATAAATTAAAGCCCCAATTGTTTCCAAACTTCTATAGCGGGAATATTACCCCCAGAGTCTGCAAGAGCCTGTTTAGCATCTTCAATATCAATGTGGTCTTCAATTTGCTGAAGCAGTTCAAGCTCATCTATAGAAACCAGAGCAGCAACGTCTTGGCCCCTGCGTGTCAGAATAATCGGTTCTTTACCATAAGCTACCTTATTAACGATATCAGCAAAATTTTTTCTTGCATCTGCAGTGGAAATTTTAGTGGTCATTTAGCACCTCCATTATTCGTACTTAATATACAGTATGTACAACAGGTACTTAACAATGTCAACCATGGCGTAAAAATCAAAATCATAATGGGGTTGGACCAAGCAAATTCTTTCAACCCATTATTGATAAACAAAGAAAATATTGACATCGCAACATCATGGCGTCATAATGTTATTATAAAGTAACTAATAATAAAGGAATATTTGCTATGTCTGCTTTAACAAAAAGATCTACTGTTTATTTTGACCCAATGATTCATAATATTTTAAAAGTAAAATCACTAGAAACATCCCGTTCAATATCCGAACTTATTAACGAAGCTATTCTACATGAATTAGCAGAAGATGCCGAGGACTTAAAAGCATTTGAAGAACGAATTTCAGAGCCATCAATATCATTCGAAGACTTGGTAAAGGGACTAAAGGCTGATGGCAAAATATAAAATTAGAGTTAAAAAGTCAGCAGAAAAAGAATTAAGAAAAATTCCCAAAAAAAAACTTATAAAAATCATTGATCAAATTGGAAGTCTTGCAGACAATCCACATCCTCCAGGAAGCAAAAAACTAACAAATCAAGAAAAGTACCGAATACGCATTGGTAACTACCGAGTCCTATATTACGTCGAGGATGACATCCTCACTATTTTCGTCATTAAAGTTGGTCATAGAAAAGAAATATATTGCTAATCGGGTGATCCTCCCCTAAAAAATTGCCACAGGATATACAACGGTTGGCTAAAAGGAAGTTAATTATGCTTCATAGAGCAGCTGAAATAAACGATCTTAGAGTACCGCCTGCAAACAGGCTGGAAACGCTCAGTGGCAATCGGTGTTTGTCAAGCAAGTTGTCGCCTAAATTAAATTTATTTTTTTGTAGTAATTTTCTTTAAAATACGCATTTAATTCGCTTCGCTCATTCTTTTTAGGTTTTTTAAGGCAGGG
>JABIYQ010000576.1 GCA_018702715.1 Desulfobacula sp.
TTATATCCAAAAGCATATTATAATCTGGCAAATATTATGTCGCTTGAAAAAAAAACGGGTGAGTCCCATTATTATCTGGGTGTTTATTATTCTAAAATCAATATTAATAAGACCGCCAGACTTCATCTAAATAAAGCATTGAAAAAATTAAAGGATAAGGCCAAGATTAAAAAAACAAAACAATTATTAGATCAATTGAAAAGAGGGATTTAATGGCTACTGTGTTTCATGACCTTTTAAAGAATTCAGGGTACAATCACCCCGTAATATTTTAAGAAATGCTTTTATGAAACCCTTTATCTGTCCATAGGAGGGGTATGCCATTATAAATCGGAAACCAGATAATCTCTCTTTTCTTTAATTTATGCCGTATCAAAGCGGGAGAACTGCATGCTAAAAGTTCCTCTGCCCTGGGTGACAGATCGAAGTGCTGTGGAATACCCAAACATTCTTTCCAGCGGAGCCACGGCTTTTATAATCTGGACACCCATCTTGGGACTGATGGATTCAACCTTACCTCCTCGTGAATTTAAATCAGATATTGCATCGCCCATAAAATTATCCGGAACAAAAATCTCTACTTCCATAATCGGTTCAAGCAAACCCAATGCACCTTTTTCCAAAGCATTCTTACATGCCATTGATGCCCCTACAGAAAAGGCCAGTTCAGAACTTCGGTCATCAAAACCGCCATCTTCAATCACTATGGCAACATCTACCAGGGGATATCCCTTAAGGTATCCGCCTTCAAGACTCTCCCGGATTCCTTTTTCAATGGCCGGGATATATTGTTCAGGAATCTTATCATTTGCCGCATTACACTTAAATGTAATGCCATCTCCACGGTTTAAGGGTTCAAGACGGATACTTATATCTGCAAAATGGCCTTTCCCTGAAATCTCTCTTTCAAAAACAGCATGGCCCTTTGCCATGGCAGTAAGGATTTCCCGATAAACGACCTGGGGTTTGCCCACATTGACATTGGTTTTAAATTCTTTAAGCATCCTTGAAATTATAATCTCAAGATGAAGTTCGCCCATACCAGATAAAATTGTCTGACCGGTTTCTTCATCCAGACTCACCTTTAAAGTCGGATCTTCAATGGTGAACTTTTTTAACACATCATCTAATTTTTCCTGATCAGCATGTGTTTTAGGCTCAATAGCAATGGAAATAACTGGATCCTCATATTCCATTTTCTCAAGAAAAACTGGATTATCCTTTGAGCATAATGTATCACCGGTTCCGGAATCCTTAAGCCCCACTATACCGATAATATCCCCAGCCGATGCCATTTTTAACCGCTCCCTTTTATTGGCATGCATTTTCAGAATTCTGGATAATTTTTCTTTTTTATTTAAAAAAGGATTAAATACCTCAGATCCTGCTTCGATACTGCCGGAATAGATCCTGGCAAAAGAAAGCTTTCGTCCTTCAATCATGGAAACTTTAAAAATCAAAGCTGCCAGAGGACCGTTTTTTTGGGGTAAAAATTCCAGCTCTTCACTGGTTTTAGCATGCACACCAATAATGGGTGGAACATCCAGAGGACTTGGTAAATATGAGGATATGCCATCTAATAATGGCTGAATGCCTTTATTTTTAAGTGCGCTTCCGCAAAAAACAGGCACAATCTGTCTTGAAATGGTTGCAACGCGAATTGCTTTATTGATCTCTTCAATGGAAATATCCTCTTCAGAAAGATATTTTTCCATTATCTCATCATTGACTTCCGACACAGCTTCAAGAAGTTTTTCTCTATATTCGTCAGCTACCTCTTCAAATTCGGGAGCAATATCATCTATTGAATATTCCGCACCCTTTGTCTCATCATCCCAGGTGATCTGTTTCATGTTGATCAAATCGATGACCCCTGCAAACTTGTCTTCGGAACCCATTGGCAATTGAAGTATTACAGGGTTTGCTGCCAGTTTTTCTTTTATGGAGTTGACTGCACCAAAAAAATCAGCGCCCGTTCTGTCCATTTTATTGATAAAGGCCATCCGTGGAACGGAATATCGATCTGCCTGTCTCCAGACCTTCTCAGATTGTGGTTCAACACCTCCCACTGCACAGAAAACACCAATTGCACCATCCAGAACTCTTAATGCTCTTTCCACCTCGACTGTAAAATCAACATGACCCGGTGTATCAATAATTTGAATGAGAGAATTTTTCCATTCACAGGTGGTAACAGCAGATGTAATGGTTATGCCTCTATCCTGCTCGTCCTGCATCCAGTCCATGACAGCTTCTCCATCATGCACTTCTCCAATTTTATAGGATTTTCCCGTGTAAAAGAGGATTCTTTCCGTAACTGTGGTTTTGCCCGCATCAATGTGGGCCATGATTCCGATATTCCTGAACTGACTTATATTTTTACTCATTTCACCATCAACATATTTGTTTTATAAAAATATTCAAGATCTATGTGACCGGCAAGGGTCAATGCATCTTTTCCCTGGATCAGTATTTTAACCATTTTTACTTTTGGTATATTCAATGTTAGTGAATTCACCAATGAATATATTGCCAAAAGTTCATCCATAGTATCCATATTTTCCATAATTCCAGGTTCCAGGCTTAAGTCGATATATGCCTTACCTTCATCAGTAATAAAGAAAGAATTAATTTTTGTTCCTTTGGGCCATGTTGCCTCAAGATGGGAAACTTGCGGGCCCTTAAGAAGGGTTGCAAGAATTTCTAATCCCAGGTAATGCGAATCCAGGGTTGAGGCAAACTTTTTTTTTACGGATTTTAATGCTGTTTTTTGCTTATCGGCATAATAGACAAAACCCTCAAAAAGATCTTCATAAGATGCAACCTGATAGTTTTTCACTCCATTTTCTACAGCACATATATCTGATCCTGTAAAAATGATCAGAAAAATGAAAA
>JABIYQ010000579.1 GCA_018702715.1 Desulfobacula sp.
AAGATCGTTTTTAGCCAGGGGAACCAGGGCGGCATCAACGGCAGAATACAATTTGGGCATATCCTTCCTGGGTCTTTCCCCGATAAAATCAAGGTTCGTTAATTTTAGTCGGGCAGCCATTGACGATAGTTCCTTTTTTTTAGGCCCGGCCCCAGCAACCAAAAAATGAATATCAGAGCAATGCCTTAATTCAGCTGCTGCTTTTAAAAGAGTTTCAAGGTTCTGGGCAATTCCCAGGATACCGGCATAAAGGACTATAAATTTATTGTCCAGGCCAAGATCAGATCTAAGTCTTTCCCCTCCTGCCTTGTCCCGAAAAAAAGAGTCTATTGTGGCTCCATTGGGAATCAGTTCAACCTTTATGGCGGGAATCTGCTTTTCATTTTTCAGGGTTTTTTCAATGCCATTTGTAACTGTAATTACTTTTGTGGCCCTGGCATAGCACATTTGTTCCAGTTTTTTAGCCATTTCAATGACAAAAGAATTTTTAAGCTCCCCCAGCTCAATTGCGGAATCAGGCCATAGATCCCTGACTTCAAAATAGAATGGATTTTTTTTGTAAAAGCTTAGCCACAATCCGGCGCCTGCTGCCGGAAGCGGGGGGGATGTTGCATAAATCAAATCAAATTTCTGCTTTAAAAGCAGCATTCCTGCCAGGGATGCTCCTGCCATAAAACTCAAATAAAATGCCAGGCGGGTTAAAAAATTCTTTTTCTGCGATGTAAATACCCTTATATATAATACTCGGATACCATCTATCATCTCTCGTTTATAAAGCCGTCCCCTGTATCCCTTAAAAACAATACCGGCTGGATGGTTGGGAATTTCGCATAAAACGGTGACATCATGCCCCTTTGACTTTAAATACCGAACATTCTCAAAAGCCCGAGTCTGGGTAGCTCCAGCTTCAGGCGGAAAATACTGGCTGATATAAAGGATTTTCATGAAGTGTTTTATGAACCCCTTATGAATCCTGAACGTAATTGTTCAGTCAGTTAAAAAAAGTTTTCTCAAAGCCCTGTCTGATGGATATTTGCAGGAGGTTAAGCGTTTAGCATCGAAACAAATATCCATCAGCCAGGGCGGTTTCAAACATAAGAACTGAAGAGTTACTCCTGAACAATTTCTTTGATAATATCTTCAAGCTCTATTACAGGATTGTATTCAATAATTTTTTGAATCTTTTCAATGCTGGGGACACGTCGCTGCATATCCTCAAAATCCGTTGTATAGGCCTGGTCATAAGGGATCATTTCTATCTTAGATTTCGACCCTGTCACCTGGACCACCAGTTTTGCAAGTTCAAGTATGGAAATCTCCCGGGTTCCACCGATATTAAAAATCTGTCCCACGGCCTTGTCCTGTTCCATGATTTTTCTTAAAGCTGTTACCACATCTCCCACATAGGTAAATGTCCGGGTCTGATTTCCATCCCCATACACGGTCAAAGGCTCATTTTTAAGGGCCTGTTTTACAAACCTTGGCAACACCATGCCGTAACTGCTGGTCTGTCTTGGGCCGATGGTGTTAAAAAGCCGGGTGATAATGACAGAAAGATTGTTCTGCCGGTGCCAGCCCAGGGCCATAAATTCATCCATGAGTTTTGAAGCGGCATAACTCCACCTGAATTTGCTTGGAGGACCATAAATAATATTGTCATCCTCCACAAGGGGCGCATGGAGGTGTTTTCCATAAACTTCCGAGGTTGAAGTGATCAACACCCTTTTTTTGAACCTGCCGCACATTTTTAACACTTCTTCTGTTCCATGGATATTTCTTTCAATGGAGGTGAGCGTATTTTTCAGAATATAATCCACCCCAACGGCTGCAGCCAGGTGAAACACCCGATCACAGGTTCCCGTCAAATTAAGGAGGGTTTCTTCATCAAATATGGATTTATGATAAAAAAACAGTCTTTTTTTATATTCTTCGTTTTTTTCCAGATAATGAATATTTTCAATATAGCCCGTTGAAAGATCATCAATAATATATACTTCGTGACCGTTTTTTAAGTACTCTTCTGCCAGATGAGATCCGATAAAACCTGCTCCGCCTGTGATTAAAACCTTCATATCAACTCCCCTGTGAATTTAAATCCGAAACCGATAAGCCGAACCGCTTTAAAAATAATCCTTTTTCTACGCACAATTGGTTCAACTTTTCTAATTCTTTTGTTTCAATATGTTTTATTGATAATATTATACCTGCAATATCATGGGATTCTGCCAAAGAAGCCAGGTCATTTAAACTTCCCATAACCTTGAACCCATATATTTTTTTCCCTTTTTTACTGGGGTCTTTATCCAGAAACCCCACGGGATTTAAATCCAGTTCCGGATTGGCCATGATTTCTCTTATAAAAAGCTCCCCGCCTCTGCCTGCACCATATATCATAACACGCATTCCCTTGAGCTGTTTTTTGCTGCTGATATAGGTAAAAAGCCTTAAAGACCCCCTGACCATGACCAGCAATCCTATGGTCAGGAAAAAATCAAGGATAAAAACCCCTTTGGAAAAAGATTC
>JABIYQ010000454.1 GCA_018702715.1 Desulfobacula sp.
AGGATCAAATCAGATTTAATGGAATCTACTTTTCCTGGTGCAAGTCTTTCCGGCTCATTTCATCTTGATAAAGCCAATACACCTTTGGTTAATATGCTTTTAAAGGCTTCCAAAGGGAAAATATCAGCGCCTGAATTTAAGACTTATGCATCTGGTTTAAACCTTGAAATACCATTCCATTATCCAAATACCCAAAAAAACGTAACTGGTAATTATTCCATTTCGAAACTTTCATACGATAATCAATATAAATTCAGTACTTCAGGTAAAATACTCCAAACCGGTTTAAAAAAATTTCAGATCAGCGGGGGTGTAAATCTTTTGACAATATCTGATTTAAAAGTTCAATTCAAATCAATTGTCTGGTTTGAAAAAGGTCTGAATGCGTCACTGGATTTTAATACAAATCATGTTAGCCTAAATTTTACAGATATTGAAAATATAATTCCTCAAAAGCTTCAAACCGCAGATTTTGATATGATCGTTTTTGCCAAAGGCAAAGCCCGGTTTTTAAATCATCATTTAAAAACTTCCATGAGTCTTAACATAAATGATGGAAAAATCTTCATGCCTGATACAAACTTCACTGCAACCGGTATTAATGCAATCATAGAGCTTAATGACCTGCTTGCATTGGAAAGTTTTCCAGGGCAGACTTTAACCATTGATACAATTGAAGTCAATAAGATCAAAATTAAGAATGCAAAGATTCGATTCACAATTGAAGATGGCAAATCCCTGCTTATCGAAAATATTCGGTTCAACTGGTGTAACGGGCTTGTTTCAACTGAATCCATTAGGTTCCCCCAAAAGAATAACTCCTATTTTTTAACCTTTTATTGCGATCGTTTGGAAATGACACAACTCTTAAAACAGATGGGTGCTTTCAACGCACAGGGAAGCGGCACCTTGAACGGGCGGATTCCAGTGATTTATTCAGATGGTGATATTGCTTTTGACAATGGATTCTTATTTTCAACCCCAGGCTCCGGGGGTAAAGTGGTGATTGAAAACTCAGACAGGATAATTGCCGGCATTCCTCTGGATAATCCTCAATTTGCCCAGCTTGATCTGGCTCAGGAGGCATTAAAAGATTTTGATTATCATTGGGCAAAACTTGTGTTTAATAGCTTTGAAGACACGCTTGATGTCAAAATGGAATTGAACGGGAAACCTTCAAAGGTGTTGCCCTTTGAGTATAAAAAAGAGTTCGGGGGATTTGTTAGGGTAGATGCCTCAAGCCCTGGATCACAATTTGAAGGTATAAAACTGGATGTGAATTTAAAACTTCCCTTTAATGATGTGATGAAATTTGGTAATAAGATCAAATCAATTTTAAATTAGAAAAAGGAGAGCATATGACCAGAAATTTATTTTTCATTGCATTGTTCCTTATCCTTTATATTTTGCAAGGTTGTCAGACAAGCCATGAAATCGAGGTTAAACCGGTTGAATCAACTCATCAAGTTGAAGTAAAGCCGATCAAAGTAGAGCCAATCCACATAACCATTGATATAAATGTCAGGGTCGAAAAAGCTCTTGATGATTTTTTTGATGACCTTGAAGCTGCTGAAGACAAGTTAAAAGAGTAGGAGGACACATGAATATCCATAAAATCTTTAAAATACATTTTTTCCTGATAATTTGTTTGATTTTTTCATCCCAGCTTGTTCTTGCAGCTGGAATCAAGGACAGAATAAAACAGCGCCTGCCGGTAATCGCTGATTTGAAAACAAAGGGAGTGATCGGTGAGGATAACAGAGGCTATCTTGGATTTGTAACCGGAGCAAGTGAGCAACAAAGTGTTATTGCTGCTGAGAATAAGGACAGAAAAATGATTTACAAACATTTTGCGAAACAGCAGAATACCACCATTGAATTTATTGAAGAAATTCAGGCCAACCGAAAAGCCAAAAAAGCAAAACCAGGAGAATTTATCCAAAGTCGGGACGGGTCCTGGCACAAAAAATAGATCTTACAGCATGTTTTATTTGCACCTTTTCTCATCGCAAAAAATTGCAAAAAGTTTAGTAAGTAACAGCAAATTTCTTATGACAGGCTTGATCATAGCTTCGCTGATGTTGATTATGCCTGCATCTCAGGTTCGGATAGATCCCTCAGGGGTCACTTTTAATACCTCTGATACTGATGATTACAAGGATTATCTTGCCTTTGTTGAATCCTTTGGTACGGATGACTATATCCTTTTAGCGGTCAAAAACGATCTTAATGTCACAGATTCCAAATTAAAAAAAAGAATCCATAGCGTTAATAAAGAATTGACATCAATAAACTCAGTTATAAAAGTTATTGATCTTAGTACATTAGAATCGTCTGATATGGTCAAATTTATGGGCATGTCACATTTTTGGGATCCAAGAACCTTTGTTAAGTTATACAAGATCATTCCCAGTCTGAGCCGATTGATTTCCAAAGATATGAAAACCATTGCATTTATTGTCAAGATCGACAATGAAACACTCAATGGATTTCAGTTGGAAACACAGCTTGAGAAAATGAAACAAATCATTGGGAATACTTTTCCTGAATATCCCCACTGCTATGCCGCAGGGATACCGGTCCTGCGAGCTGCTTTTGAACGCCACAACCTGATTTCTGCACTTGTTTTTGGTTCCCTTGGTCTTTTATTTGGAACCCTTCTTGCTTTTTATATTTTCAAAACCCTGTGGGCTGCCCTTTTGGTCATGTTGACAAGTTTGGGTTCTCTTTTATGGACCCTTGGAATCATGGGTATTTTTGACATTGCCTTGAATCTTGCCACAGGATTAAGTTTTGGATTTATCCTTGTTGTTTCCACAACAACTGTGTTTCATATTATCTCAAAAAATATTCAATTGTTAAAAAACAATTCAAAGGACATTGCGCTTATTAAAACCTTTGAAATTATTCTTCGCCCGTGTTTTCTTTGTGCGCTGACAACTTCGGCAGGTTTTCTTACCCTGACAATAAGTCCTGTAAAAATGGTTCAGCAGGCCGGAATTATCATATCCATTGGTGTTATCCTGGCCTTTTTATTGACCCTGATTATAACATCCTTTAGCCTGCCCGGATTTTATATTTTTAATGGATCAATTGTTTTTAAAACAAAAAAAGATTTTATAGAAAAAATTGTAAAAAATTATGCAACCATAGGCTTTAAAAAGCCCGGTTTGTCAGTACTAACTGGGTTGTTGATTTTCATTTTTCTGGCAATGGGAATACCTAAAATTAAAACGGTGAAGCATTTAACAAATCCCTTTATCAAAACCACACAGGAGGCTGAAGATCTTGCTTTTATCGAGCAGCATATCTCTTCTGCAACTTCGTTTTCAATTGTACTCACATCCCTAAAGAATAGCTTTGATACAAGAACGTTCTGGTATGATCTTTATAAATTTGAAAAAAAAATTAAGTCCATCAATGGTATTCAAACTATTGAATCACTAACCCCCCTTGTTTTCAGGCTGGCTCTTAAACTGTCCCCGATTGGAATAAAACCTGAAATTATTTTTCGCCAAGTTTTGTCCAAAAGTCATGAAAATGATATGACTCGTTCCTATTTAGACCCTGATCAAAAAAGAATCAGGATCATTGTTCATATTCAAAATAAAACATCTGAACAAATTGAGGGCATCCTCAAACAAGTTGAAAATGAGGCAAAAAAAACCTTTGTTAATAAAGCAGGAGTTGAGATAACCGGACAATTGATCCTGCTTCGATCTCAGACCTCGGATCTTGTATCATCCCAGATAAAAACGCTTTTCCTTGCTCTTTTTGTGATCACATTGCTAATGGTGATCCAGCTGAAATCATTTGTCCTTGGACTGTTGAGCCTCATTCCCAATCTGTTTCCCATTGTTACAATTTTTGGAATAATGGGTTGGTTTCAGATTCCTCTTGACCCATTAACCATATTTGCAGCCGTGATTTCCTTTGGGTTGTCCGTGGATGATTCCATTCATTATTTAACCCAATTAAAAAGGGAAATATTTATTTCAAAATATGGAAGCAATATTCAGGATTGTCTGACAAGTGCATTTGATATAACCTCACGTGCTCTTGTTTCCACAACGGCTGTTCTTTTCTTTTCCTCTCTTGGGCTTCTTTTCTCTTCTTTTACCCATGTTTTTTCTTTGGGAGTATTAATTGCCTCGGCATCCATCATTGCATTGATTGCCGATCTTGTTTTTATGCCGGCGCTTATTCTTAAGTTTAAACCCTTAAACGCTTTATTATCACTTAAAAGGAAGAACCCTGTTGCACTACCAAATAAAAAATGAAATAACCAATGCCATGCTGCTTTTTGTTGATGATTTTTTAAATAGAAAAAATCTGTATCAATTTAATAGTTCCTGGAATATTGAATCTCCTTTGGAACGGGTCTGGAACGAGTTGATCAGTTATAAAAGATGGTCTGTCTGGTGTGATGGCTTGCAAAGTATTGAACCCCTTGATCAATTTGATCAACTTAAAAAAGGAAACCATATCAGGTCTGTCTGGAAAGGAACGCTTCCCTACACACTTACAATTGATGCGACTGTAAAGGATTTTATCCAATATTCGTTTTTATCTTTTACTGTAACCGGGGATCTTTTGGGTGAAGGTATCTGCCATTTTTTACAGTCCCAAAACAATACAACCATTCATTTTGTCTGGAATGTATCCCCAACCAAATTATGGATGAAGATGAGTTCTCCCTTTGCAAGACCGGTTTTCATAGAAAATCATGACCAGATAATGGATCAGGCCGTTACAGGGTTTGCAAAGATGATTAAAGTAAAATCGCTCTCCCTCATGGGGAGGGGCAATGAATAGAATCCGGGTTTTTGATTTTAGTTATTGACATAATGGATTCGAAAAGATAAAGAAATGTAAATTCAGACAGAAGTCTGAAATAAATGATTAAATTTTTAATAGACTATTTAAACCACGAAGGTTGCAATATCAGTAAAAGGATACTGATGCCTTGGTGGTTTTTTATTTTTGGGAGATCTGAAATGAAATATTTTAAACTTGCCTGTCTAATAATTTTGATGATCTGTTTTTCCTGGGGGGTGTCATTTGCACATTTTGGTATGGTTATCCCTTCTGATAACATGGTCATGCAGGAGGATTCTAGAAAAATTGATATTCAGATCTCTTTTTCCCATCCTTTTGAAATGATTGGGATGCCCCTTGCCAAACCAAAAGAATTTTTTGTTATTAAAAATGGTAAAAAACAGAATTTGAATTCAAGGCTTCAAAAAATAAAAGTGATGGATCAAGAAGCCTGGAAGGCTGAGTATATAATAAAAAGACCCGGCATTTATGCGTTTGTTATGGAACCTTTGCCATACTGGGAGCCTTCGGAAGATTGTTTTATTATTCATTATACAAAAACAATTGTGGCAGCATTTGGTGATGATGAAGGCTGGGGTAAAGAACTGGGTTTGAAAACAGAAATTGTTCCTATATCCAGACCCTTTGGCCTTTATTCTGCAAACGTGTTCCAGGGAATTGTAAAACTTGAAGGTAAAGCCGTACCCTTTGCAGAAGTAGAAGTGGAATATTTTAATTCTGATAAAAAAGTCCAAACACCGTCTGACTATATGATAACTCAAACCATAAAGGCGGATGTGAATGGTTTGTTTACCTATGGAGTCCCTGCTGCTGGATGGTGGGGATTTGCAGCTTTAAATACATCAGATAAAAAAATGATATACAATAATGAAGAAAAGGATGTAGAATTAGGCGCAGTTTTATGGGTTAAATTTGAGGATTGGCTGGAGAAATAGCATGCATATATCAGAAGGTGTTCTATCAGGCCCTGTGCTTGCCACAGGAGCAGTATTTGCGCTTGCCGGAACATACATCGGGCTTAAAAAGATTGATTATGACCGCATTGTTCATGTGGCAATCCTGGCCTCGGCTTTTTTTGTGGCATCATTGATCCATGTAAACATTGGGCCTGCCAGTGTTCATCTTATTTTAAACGGTATTGTAGGGTTATTGCTTGGTTTTGCAGCAATTCCGGCAATTTTGACGGCACTACTGCTCCAGGCAGTCTTTTTCCAATATGGAGGACTCACCACATTAGGTGTTAATGTTGTGGTAATGGCTGTCCCGGCAGTTTTGGCTCATTACCTTTTTTTACCATTGCTGGGTAAATCATCAACACTTACTTTTACTGCCGGATTTTTGGCCGGTCTGTTTTCCATATTGTTTTCTTCCATTTTATTGGGGTTGGCCCTGTGGTTCACCAACCAGAATTTTTTTGAAACCAGCCTTGCCATCATTACAGCGTACATACCTGTAATGCTAATTGAGGGGATTGTGACAGGCTTTTGCGTAGCTTTTCTTTTAAAAGTGTATCCGGAAATTATTCCGGTAAAGAAAAAATGAAAATAGAAAAAATACTTTTTGTTTGCCTCGTTCTTGTTTTGGTTCCCTTAAATATAGCCTTTGCCCACAAGGTGATCATTTTTGCGTGGGTGGAAGATGGCATGATTTATTCACAAAGCAGCTTTGGATCAAAACGAAAAGCTAAGAATTGTGCCATAAAGGTAGAAAATGAAAAAGGGTTTATTATCCATAAAGGACTGACAGACCAGGAGGGAAACCATTCATTTAAAATCCCAAAAAATATTGATTCTGATCTTGTTTTAACACTTGTGGCAGGGACAGGTCACCAGGCCCAATGGAAAATATCAATAGATGAGATTGTTGCAAAATCATCTGACAAAGACATTCCAACAATAATGGGGAAAAAAGAGAATCTGGAAAAAAGTCCTTCTATCTTGAAAATACTAACAGGCATTGCCATGATTTTTATTCTGGCCATGGCTGCAAAGTTTTTTAAAAAGGGAAAAACCCTGAAATGATAGAAGAAAAATTTGCATATGGCAGTTCATTGATCCACAGCCTTGATCCAAAAATACGCATTGTAGCTTCTATTGTTTTGTCCTTTGCAGCGGCACTTTGCGATAATCTATATTTTGCTGTGATTTATTTTATTATTTCAATTATTTTAATTGTAATGGCCAGATTGAATATGATTGATATCTTTAAAAGGTTAAAGCCTGTTTTCTGGTTTCTTTTGATGATCTGGATCATCCTTCCGCTAACATTTGACGGCGATATCTTGTACCAGTTTTATGGATTGAAAATAACAGGTCAAGGCGTGATATTGTGTTGTAAGATCACCATCAAGTCCATCACAATCTTATTGTTATTTTCCGCACTTATTGCCACAATGACTGTGGCCTCCCTTGGAAACGGTCTTCACAGAATTCATGTGCCTGATAAAATGGTTTTTCTTCTTTTAATGTCCTATCGTTACATATCTGTTATTGAGGAAGAATACCAAAGACTTTTGCGAGCTGCAAAATTCAGGGGATTTAATCCCGGCACAAATTTGCATTCCTATAAAACATTTGCTTATCTTGCCGGTATGCTCTTTGTCAGGGCATCCATAAGAGCTCAAAGAGTACACCAGGCAATGTTGTGCCGTGGTTTCAATCAAAAATTTCATACCCTTGACGATTACCCGCCAAATAGATTAAACTCAATTTTTTTAATGGTGATATCTTTGGCAAGCTTAAGTCTTGTCATATTTGAAATGATTTGGGTTTAAAAGTGTTTAATAATTCAAGTATAATAAAGTTAGAAGACATTTGTTTTTCTTATTTAGGGTCAGATACAAAGGTTTTAGATCATTTGAATCTTGAGATCAACAAGGGAGACAGAATTGGAATGATGGCTCCCAACGGGTCCGGTAAAACCACTTTGCTGCATACGATCATGGGGCTTTGCAAGCCTGATTCCGGAACGATAAAAGTATTTGGAAAGGTTTTAAATTATGAAAAAGACTTTTTGCCGGTTCGATCTAAAATCGGATTGTTATTCCAGGATTCTGATGATCAATTATTTTGTCCAACAGTATTGGATGATGTGGTATTTGGACCTTTGAACCTTGGATTTTCAAAAAATGATGCAATAGATATCGCCAGAAAAACCTTAGAACGGCTTGGAATTCTTAATTTTGAAAAGAGCATTATCCACAAGTTGTCAGGTGGACAAAAAAGGTTGGTTGCCCTGGCTTCTGTCCTGGCCATGGAGCCTGAAGTTTTATTGCTTGATGAACCCACCGCAGGTTTGGATAACAAAGTAAAAAAAAAATTGGTCCATATCCTTAATAGCCTTGATGTCTCTTATTTTGTTATTTCACATGAATTTGATTTTGCCAATGCAGTAACAGATAAAATCTATTCAATGGAAAATGGTAGGATTTTAAGAGACGATGAAATTCATATTCATCACCATGAGCATGTCCACAAACACGGGAAGCATCCCCATATCCATAAATAGAGCCTGTGTAAGTTAAAAAAGAAACCAAGTCTGTTAAAAAAAACCTTATCCAGAAGATTCCTTTGGTTTTATAAATGTCCCCCATAGAAAGTCAGGCAATTTCTAATGGTCCCAGATCCGCTCAGATCCGGTTCTTTTTGACAGGGGCTCCCAGTATTATTTTTTATCAGACAGCCAGTTCTTTTCGAAATTCCTTCATATTGGCTTTGTATTGCTCAAGTTCATCTATGGAGAGTTCATCAGGAAATACAAGTTGAACACAGGTGAGTAATTCGACCACATTATTGGCATGGGGAGCTACAGCAAGCACACCAATTTTGCTTCCCTTTTCAAGTTTAATTTTTCCAAGCATAAAATCTGTAATAAATTTACTTTCTTTTCTCAAGATTTTTTTCCAGGCCTGGGGCGTGGCACCAATAATGAATTCAGCCTCTCTTTTGCCATCTTCTTCAGATATCAGTTCAAGTCTTAATAGTTTTCCCTGCTCAAAAAACAGACAGAAGAATATGTCTTTTTCAATCCCCCATGAGGGGTCAGCCTTGACACGATAAACCATTTTTCCGGATAGTTTTTTCAGTTTTTCACCGGCTTGGGGGTTTGACCGATAGATTTCGGCACTTTCTTTAAGCCATTCCGGTGTGCAGTAATAAAAGGTATTCATGGTTTTTCCTTTAGTAAATAATAGTGTTTACTTAATTTGGCCCTGTGATATTTTGTGAATAACATCATCACGCAACTCTTTTTTGAAAAGTTTTTCCGTAACTGTCATTGGAAGTTCATCTCTGAATTCTACAAATTTTGGTACGGCATAGGGAGCAAGGTGTTCTCGGCAAAAGTCGCGGATATTATCTTCACTTACTATTTCCGGATAATCTTTATGCAGCTTGATTATCGCTGCAACTCTTTCACTTCCGGGGATCTTGGGGTCAGGAACTCCAAAACATGCTGCCATAAGCACTGCGGGATGCTTGAAAATGACTTCATCCACCTGGGTGGAATAAACTTTGTTGCCAGATACATTGATCATATCTTTAATTCGGTCTGTCATATGAAAATAGCCGTCTTCATCCATGTAGGCGATATCCCCGGTTTTCAGCCACCCGTCTTTAGTCAGGCCGGAACCTTTTTCAGGCCAGTAGCCTCTCATGACCTGGGGACCTCTCACCAGGATTTCTCCAGGTTCTCCAAAGGCCATTTCCTCTCCTGTGTCCTGGTCTATGATTTTGCATTCCGTGTCAGGGGCAGGTACACCCAGTCCGGGTTTTTCCTTAAGCATGAAGCCAGTAATTTTAGAAAAGCCTGAAATATTAAAATGGGTTAATGGGGCTGTCTCTGTAAGACCATAGCCTTCGGAAACCGGGTTTCCAAGTTCAGCTTTGATAGAATCGGCTACATCTTTTGGCAATGGAGCAGCTCCACTCATGGTGATGGCATTTATTTTGCCGACTTTTTCCTGTGCAATGCGCATGAATTGCGTGGGAACGGCACAAATCATGAACGGTCGGTATTCTTTGATCGTTTCCACAATAAGTTTAATGTTTCTGGGATCAGGCATCAGAATCAATCGCAGTCCAAGATGTGCAGCAGACTGTGCCATATACCGGCCATAAGAATGAAATAAGGGCACAGGTAAAAGCACTGAAGACTTACCTTTAATGCCTTTTATCATAGGTTTCATTATCCAGGGTAATCCCATACGGATACAACAGGCCCGGTTGAAATGGGTTATCATGACACCTTTTGGCACCCCGGTGGCACCTCCGGTAAAGGCCAGTTCACACAGGTCGGATTCAGGATCTATCGATATATCAGGTGGTGTGACCTCATAGTCTTCAAGGAGTTGCCGGAACTCATAAACACCATCTGCCAGGTCCTGTTTCAGGGGTTCAAGGTCAAATCCTTTTTTGGACGTTACAATCACCGAGGAAAACC
>JABIYQ010000385.1 GCA_018702715.1 Desulfobacula sp.
CACGTATTAATCCCTTATAAATTATAATTAAGTGTTTTTCTGGAGTTTAAGAAAAAATGGGATAATAGCACCTGATAAAATTAATACACCAGCAGCAATAAAGCCTATGGAGAAAAACCCTTTTTCCCCTAAAAGACCGATTGCATTCGGCGCAACACCTCCTCCAAGCAAAAAAGCAATGGGTATTGTAAAAGAGATCACTACATTACGGGTTTCTTTAGAACCGATATTTGATAAGGCTGCAAAAGCAGGAGGAAAAAAACAAACAGAGAATAAAGGCTGGCAAAATATAACAATTTGCAGGAATCGGTCTGATGCCAGGCCTATAAACAGGGTTGAGATGCCTGTAAGCAGCAATACAAGGGCAAGTGTTGGTTTCAGGCCAAAACGATCTGTCAGCCATCCGATCAACAATGCCGTGGGTAATGTTAATATTCTAGACATGGTAATCAGTGTATTGGCTTGGGACTGGAGCATACCATGCTCGCTGGAAAGGAATAAAGGAAGCAGGGAATAAACTCCCAGCCCCCCGGTTACTCCTAAGCTGAACAAAATGATCATCATCCAGAAAGAAGGCATTACCACTATTGGCAAAAACGATTTCAGCATAGGAGCTTCACCTGGAAAATCTTTTCCAGTGAAAAATTTATAAAAAGAGATCCCAAGTAAAATGGAAGTTGCCCCAACAACTATTAGAACACTTCTCCATGAAAGCCATAACAGCAGCCCTTCACAAATTATCGGAGCCAGTAAAAAACTCAGGTTAGGGGCCATTTCATGAACACCCATTGCTTTTCCCCAGTTTTTGCTGTTTATGGAAGATGTTAGCATCGCGATTCCGGATGGAAGATACAATCCAGCTGACATACCTACGATAAACAGCCCGATCCGCATGCTCAACAGATCTTGGCTTAGACCTGTAGCTAAAAAAGCAATACCCGATGCTATCGCTGAAAACGCAATTGTTTTTTTATGCCTGATTTTCGATGAAACAAACCCTGAACACAATATTGAAATAAAATATCCAGTTGCAGATATTAAAAAAAAAGAACCTGCCTGGTTGGCAGTAAGGTTCATATCCGACAGTATGGTTGGCAGCAAAGGTGAAATAATAATTCGAATGGTAAAGTTTAGAAAAAAAATTGATGTTAAAAAAAACAAAGGCATAAGTTGTGACAGGATAGTGTCATCAATAGGGTTATCAATATTGTTGTCTGGGCGGCTCTGATTTATATTTTTCATATTAGACCGGTTTCAATATCATCATTTATTATTTAACTTTAGTATTATTTGATTTTGGAATAGTTAAATTTCCATCACCATTTTTATCCTCAAGGTCAAACCACCATTTGTTTTTATTATCAGGCTTACCAAATCCCAGTAAATCATCTCCCCAAATGCCGAATCTCCTGGCAAATTTTATATTTCTCATGGTCCAGTTTACAGCCCTGTGAAATGGGGTGTAGGGTTTACTCCAGGGGCAAACCTTTACACAGGTTCCGCAACCCGAGCCATGTTGATTTCCAACGCGCATGGTGGTACATTTTTGAACATCCAGAGGCCATTTTTCATAGCCGTTATGCATGATCTTGTCACCATCGCTTATAGCTTTGCTGGGGCATTCCCTTGCACATTTTTTACACTGAGAACAAAAATCCTGAAGCCCGAAATCAATGGGCTTATCCGGTGTCATGGGCAGATCGGTTGTCACCACAGCAGCCTTGAACCTGGGTCCCATAAACGGATGCAATACAGTGTCACCCATCCGGCTCATTTCTCCCAAACCAGCCATCAAAAGTATTGGCGGCACCATAAGATCATAATAAGGAGCATAATGGGCTTTCGCAGAATAGCCCAACCTGCGGATATATTCGGCCAGGGTTATAGCAACAAAACCGGATGTGGCATAGGACATCATGCTCATGGAGTTGCTGATCCAGTCGCTTCCACTGAATGCCTGGTTTGTTCTATCATCCTGGTCAATCAGAATGGCAATGGCATGGGTATGATCCAGCTCCATGGGTTTTTCTCCTGCATCCATATCCTTAAAGCTGAATTGATGGCTGTACACTGCATATGCCGGGAGTTCGCATACACCTACAGCATCAGACCGCAAGAAATAGGCTGTTTCTTTGATATGACGTGTTATTGCTTCAGTGTTATCCAAAAGGGGGGCCCTGCTCCCTGCCATGTTTCCATCCCTGAAAGGCCTCATATTATCTCTCATCCATGCTATGGCTCCCGAGAGTGGATGTTTGGGGACAAATCTTCGAAATTCCTTTTGTAATCTTTCACCATAATCTCCTGCAGCAGCTTTACAAAAACCGGCTTGCCGTTCACTGGGTCTTTTGATCTGCTCTGCATTAATTTTGGTTGTCGGCTGATCAACCCGTTTGAGTTGTTCTGTGGGAAATGTTTCCCAATCACGTTTAAGGTACCCGCTCATATTATCTCCTTTTTTTACACCCTGTAATCATTGGTTAGGACTGCAAATGAAATAAGTTGAACAGAAATAGCGCAGGCCAATCTTTAAAATCTGGTGGTCCATATACAAGGCGTATTAAAGGTTGCATACTATACGTATTCGGCCTTTGATGCAACAAAGTAGATGGGCCAAAAGACAAGCAATTTCATTCAACTTATAAACTTTGCAGTCCTTATTTGCAAAGTATGGTAAAAATAGTAGAAATTAGATTATTTATCAAATGATATTTATATAAAGGTCATAGCACAAATCATTGATGTCACACTTTTTGAACTTTCGATAAAAACTGTGCACATGTCATTTTGTTACCTACAGATTATCCAGGTTTTTAGTTTTCATAAGCAAAAACAACCCTAAAAAAGCTGTAATAGCCATTGCCCCGAACGTAAGCCCCCAGGAAATGGAGCTGTTCCCTCCCCCTGTCCAGTCCAGGACAAACCCCACTGCAATAGGAGACAGCGATGCTGCTGCAAATCCTGCCACTGACTGAAGCGCCATGGTAACACCTCGCCGGTCTGGATCGGCCGAAGTGATGACACCGGCATGGATAGCTGCAGAATCTCCCTGAAAAAAAACAGTGTAACCAATGCACAGGCAAACCAGAACAGGATATGGGACATCTGCCAAAAATCCAAGACAGATACCCAATAGCCCGGAAATTGTCATCACAAAGGATACGACTCTGCGGCGACCGAATTTTACAGCAAATTCACCAAACAGAATGCTGGCAACCATACCGAATATTCCAGCAACGGCCATAACAGTAGTGGGGGCTATGAAAGGGGTGGGATCGGCCTGAAGTGTTATGGCAAAGGTAAGGAATGCCACCATCCAGGAACGGGCTGCAAACATTTCCCACATGTGGCACATATAGGCTATGATATAGGCCCTTGTCGTGGAATTCTGCCATACCGGCCTGAAATCCAAGGTGCTCAGGAGACCCGGCGATGTACTTTCATTTCTCTCAACGGGCCTGGGGATAAGGATCACAAGGCATAGCACCAGGGCAAACCCGGAACATGCTGCAGCAACATAAAAAACAATTTTCCATCCCAACCATTTGAACATGACGCCTGCATAGTAAAAAGAAACACTCATACCCAGCCCAAAGCAGGCAGTATAAAAAGCGATTGCCCGGGGCAAAAACCGTATTTCAAGGCGATCTATGAGGGCTTTTAAACCCGGAATAAACGTCCCGGCCAGGCCAACGCCGCATAACGCCCTGAATATGAGCGCGGACCAGAATCCCTGGCTGAAAAGGCTAAATCCAATGTTGGCTATCATACCGACCAAACAGGAAATTATATAGATTTTTCGTGAATCAATTCGGTCAGTGAGACTGGTTAGTACAGGAACTGCCATTGAATATCCTGCAAAGTAGATGCCGCTGATCCATCCAGCCTGGCTGTTCGAAAGATCCCAAAGTTGAATAAAATGGGGAAGCAAGGCCGGAAAAGCAAACACGCCGAGCATGCCCAGGACCTGTGCAATACACATGGCTCCCACTAGGAAATAGGCTTTTGCCGGTGTTGAGCCGGATGGTGATGCATGATTAATCAATCTTAATTGAACCCTGGTGTTTTTTTAACGTTATCTTAACCCTAATGTTGCATAAAAATTTGATATATTTCAAGGTTTGCGCGTCTTTGGCACTTTAAAACTGCAGGGAACCACAACCTGACATTTTCCACATACATGGGTGGTTTCATTCAGACCTGCCAGTTCTTGAGTTTCTCTGATGTTTGACTTTAGTCTGGACCAGCATTTTTTCCTGTCAATACCTGTCTTTTCAGATACTGCCTCAACAGGGCATCGCCTGACACAAACCAGGCATTTATGCCCATTTTTATGAAGGCATAACTCTTTGTCCATAACCAATGGACTGTCACCCAGATCTGCCTGGGTGACCAGACTACCCAAACGACCTGCACAGCCTTTTGGTGTTATAAACTGGGCATTTACACCAAAACGGCCCAAACCTGCGATATATCCCAGATGCTTATGGGACCAGCGGGCCATAAGTTTCTTATGATCAAAATTATGGGTTGCAGGAACTAATGCAGATTGATAGTCGGCATTTTCAAGAAAAACCTTTATCTGCCCGGTCAATTTATTAATCAAATTATTAGTGGCTTCATATGCCTTTCCCCAGTTCCGACAGGGGATATCTCCCTTATGGTTTTCTTTGGCAAGTTCCTTTGTAAAAGGAACAAACAAAACAATGACCGTCTTTCCCGTGGCAAGAAGATCTTTTGGAAGGGAATGGTTATCGGCTGCAATTTCAGGCAGAATATCAAATCGTTGGTCTGCCTTTGCTGTAACTAATAAGGGGGATCGCCATATATTTTTTTCACCTGTGGATGCGGGATAATCGGCCATATAATTTTCAATAAATACTCTTAAATCTTTGGATGTAATAGTTGTGTTCATCATCACCCCTAATTGTTTATTAAATATTTTTTAGAGAAAAAAATGTATCACAATTTGTCATCTAAATACAAGATTCGTAATGCAATCTATTCACATCCTTTTTTAGGATATACCTTTCTTATTGAATGGCGATTTAAGTTCTTTATGCGTGTTTTATCAAAAAATTTATGGCCTTGCCTTAAAATCGCCGGCCTGATAATCTGAAATGCACCTGGAAATGATAACAAAATAAAATAGGATTTGTATAATGGACGTTTCTTTAAACTACGGCAAAAAAAGCCTTGAAGTCAGTCTGGATAAAGACTGGAAGGCAACACTAATTGAAAAACAGAATATGCCTATTATTGATGACCCTGTGGCAGCGATATCAGATGCTTTTTCAATGGGAGATGACTCAGGGTCTTTGGAAGAAGTGGCAAAAGGCAAATCTTCTGCCTGCATATTAATCTGTGATATCACAAGACCTGTTCCCAATGGGATTATACTTGAGCAACTCATTGATCGGCTGATAACAGCTGGTATTAAAAAAGACCGTATCACGGTGCTGGTAGCCACGGGCCTGCACCGCCCCAATAAAGGGGATGAGCTCTTAGAAATAGTTGGGAGCAAAAAAGTTCTTGAAATGGTCAGGGTAAAAAATCATTATGCAAGGAATAATGAAGATCATATTACCTTGTGTACTTCAACATCCGGTCTTCCCATTAAAATAGACAAACGATTTGTCCATACAGATTTAAGAATTGTCATAGGGCTTGTGGAACCTCATTTCATGGCAGGATATTCAGGAGGAAGAAAGCTTGTTATCCCTGGGGTGGCTCACCATCAAACCATTTGCGGGTTTCATACTGCAAAATTTCTTGAACATCCTGCTGCCAGGACCTGCAACCTTAAAGAAAATCCCTTTCATGAATTCCAGATTGAGGGTATTCGAAAATTATCCAATCTATTTGCCGTTAATGTGGTAATTGATGAGAAAAGAAATCTTTCCTTTGTAAATTTTGGTGACATTGAAAAAAGCCATGCCCTGGCCATTAAATATTTGAAACAATATGCAGAAGTTAAGATTTGCCAAAAATTTTCTACTATTCTCACCAGTGCAGGGGGATATCCATTGGATAAAACCTATTACCAGACGGTAAAATCAATGGTGACGGCCCTGGATATATTGGAGCCCGGTGGTGATATCATTGTTGTATCAGAGTGTTCCGAAGGCATGGGGTCAGATGAATATTTAACTGCACAAAAATTTTTATTCAAACTTGGGGAACAATCCTATCTGGAATGGTTAAAATCACATGAATTTGCTGAAGTTGATGAATGGCAGACTGAAATGCAGTTAAAGCCAATGCGGGTGGGAAACATCCATTTGTTTGCCCCAAAGCTTTCAGAAAAAGATAAAAAGTATACCTGCGTGAATAATATTTCTGATTTAAATGCAATGATTCGTAAATCTATTGAAAAATCAGTCAATAAAAAAATAGCTGTTATTCCGGAAGGGCCCTATGTCATACCTATCTTTGTAAAAGAAAATGAATCAACAGGGAAACATCCTGTTTAAATGTAAATTTATTTTTTAGTGAGCCCTTAAGTAAAAGGAAATATTAAATGCTACCCCAACAAAATAAACAAAGCGATTTATCAAGACTCAGAAAAGATGCCATGGATATTTTCCAGTCCGGTCTTTTATCAGCAGATCCTGCCATTGCAATTCAACGCCATTTAAAGCTTTGTAAAAATATACTTACCATTTGGGATTCCACATTTGGTGATTCCACATTTGATCTTGATAGCTTTGAAGAAATCCTGGTTATTGGAGCAGGAAAAGCCGGGGCTGCCATGGCAAAAGAACTTGAAAACATTCTGGGTTCAAGGATTTCCAGGGGAAGTATTAATGTAAAATATGATCACATTGCAAGTCTTAAAACCATTGAACTGGTTGAGGCGGGCCACCCCATTCCAGATGGAAACGGCAGGATCGGGGCAAAAAAACTTTTTGAGATGGCAAAAAATGCCCATGAAAAAACGCTTGTTTTCTGCCTTATTTCAGGTGGCGGCTCTGCGCTGTCACCTTTGCCCTTTGATGGCATATCACTGGCCCAAAAACAGGAAACAACCAAAGTTCTGCTGGACTGTGGTGCCAGAATTCATGAAATAAATACCATCCGCAAACATCTTTCCCTTATTAAGGGTGGCGGACTTGCAAAAGCAGCATATCCTGCAAGTATAATTTCTTTGATACTGTCCGATGTTGTGGGTGATGATCTTGATATAATCGCTTCAGGGCTCACCGTTCCCGATTCGGGCACGTTTAAAGACTGTAAACAGATCATTGCATCATATGATATCGCTTCAAAACTGCCCCAAAATGTCCTGGATCATATCAACAAAGGATGTAATGGACAAATTCCTGAAACTCCCAAGCCTGATGACCCATATTTTAAAAAAGTTAAGAACCTGATCATCGGGAACAATTTTAATACACTCATCGCTGCCAGAGCCAAAGCTGAGTCATTAGGATATAACACAATAATTTTATCTTCTTTGATTGAGGGAGAGACAAGGGATATTGCAAAGATGCACGCAGCCATTGCAAAGGAAACCCTTAAAACAGGCAATCCTGTTCCATTGCCGGCATGCATCATTTCAGGCGGTGAAACAATCGTTACCATGGATCATCATGGGCTTGGCGGGCGAAATCAGGAATTTGTTCTGGCATCTGCCATTGAGATCGCAGGAGAAAACAATGTAATTGTTCTTTCCTGCGGAACAGATGGTACAGACGGCCCAACTGATGCAGCTGGCGCTATGGCAGATGGCAATACCCTTAAAAGGGCACGGGATCTGGGAATATCTGCGAAAAAATTTTTAAGGGAGCATGATTCATATCATTTTTTTAAAATACTTGATGATCTCATCATCACCGGTCCCACCCATACAAATGTCATGGATCTGCGAATTTTTCTCATAAAATGATTTTAAATAATGTCATAACCCACAGCACCATTTTATCAGGTCTTGCTAAAGATATTCTTTTATGACTTTAGCAAAACCTTGGACTTGGAACACTATTTGAATAATTACCTTTGCATCGGGGATAATCATCACCCCATTCGAAAGCGAACGTAAAATCCCCTGCAATCACTGGTGATGCCAGGACGAAAAAAACAAAAAGTATAATGCTGCATTTTTTTAGCATTTTCACCTCCATGATTTGATAATTAATCTTTAGCAAGGCAGACCCGCCGCTTTCAGGTAAATATATTGAGTTGAATTTAGAGAAATAGGTTTGATTAAGATTGTCAGAAAATAAAATTGAATTTTAACACCGGTTTCAGCTGCGCTGTAAACATTCGTTAGGGATTGAAAACTTATTAATTGGCTTTCCATTCTGTACATTATTTAATATTTTCCCGCAATTTTGATCATTTTGTCTTTATTAATAGATCAAATAAAAATCCGATAAAATACAAGATCTTTTTTTATTTTCACTTATTTTTCTTTATTCAAATTCTTATTGGAGATCAAGTCCTTTAAAGAAACTATTCGATATCGGTCAGTTTTTGCCAACTCTTCCTTTAAGTCTAAAATATAAGGTTTATCGAACTGGC
>JABIYQ010000581.1 GCA_018702715.1 Desulfobacula sp.
AAAAACTATAATTTTGTGTTTAGTATTCACCCCTTTTTTTTATATTGCCACGTTAAATGTTTATCAAAAGGTTTTAAATCAAATTTATTTTCAAAAAATTGAAGATCATTCAATAGGGGAAACCCCTTTGCTTTTAAAAGGATTAATATCCATAGAAGAACAACTTACCAAGAATATCCATGCATTTTCTAAAAATGACAGAATGATTCAACATTTGGGCCTTGATTTTAATGTTATTGTGACAACGCACAATGGAAAACTGCTTTATCCTACTTTTGTTGATGCCGATGCCTTTATAAAAAATTTTTTTGAGGAAGAAAATTTAGAAAAGACGGCCAAACGAAATTTTGGAATTTTAAATGAAGGACTGAAATTTAGTGTTAGGGTTAATCTTAACCATGGGTCCAGGATCGCTAATTTGATTTTAATTGGTTATTTCAGTTTTGCCATATTGATTGTTTTAATTTTTTATAAAATTGGCAGTTCAAGAGCTAAAAGAGATACAAAAATAAAAAATACTTTGATTGATGATTTGCAAAAAGAGGAGCAGGCTCATAAAAAGCTTCTCGGGAATATAAAAAAAGAACGCCAGGACTTGTTGGAAACGATTAAATCTCTGAAAACCAGATATAAGGAAGATAAAAAAAAATTAAAAATTAATGAAGATGTAATGTTTGAAGAAATCGTTTCCCTTGAAGCCCAACTCAATTCATTTAACGAGTTAAAATATAAAAATGATGAAGAAATCAAAAGGCTCAAGGTAAAAATCAAAAAATATGAAGAAGGAAAAGTTCTAAAAGCAAAAGAAACCAATTTGGTTTTATCGTTAAACACTTTGCGGTGCTTTACAAGGATATTGAAATGAACAGAAAAGCAATTTCAGGATTTTTATCTTTAAACGATGATCAGAAAATAAAGGCGGAAGAATGTGTTCTCCTGTTAGATCGGAATCCTGATAGGATCATTATAAAAAGAAAAGTTTTTTCCGGCAAAAAGCATAACACCTCTTGTTTCGAAGTATTGTTTGCATATAATGGCCGTCTTTATTTTAGGAAAAATGAGAATAATAAAATCGAAGTCCTTGTCATCGGAACAAAAAATTCCCAGGCAAAAGACATGGAATTTTTGCATAGCCTATAAAAAAATATTATTATATTTTTTGTCGTGTTTCTTTTCTAAGTATGGTAGTCACTAAAAAAACTTTTTTTTCAATTTGGGACAAATTTTAAACCTATAATGGGTAAAAGAGGGAAAACCATTTAGAGAGTTCTACTTGAATAATATAGTTCATTTTAATCTTAAAAGGGATGTAATATGGCGGAAAGGCAAACTCGCGATCAATTGAAACAGCAGATTTTAAACTTAGAAAAACAGCTCAAAAAAAAAGCCGAACTCAATAATAGTGATAAATATCGTATTATGTTTGAAAAATCCAAAGATGCTATACTGATAATAGAAAATGAAAAATTTGTTGATTGTAACCAGGCGACAGTGGATATGCTGGGTTATAAAAACAAAATAAAATTTCTTCAAACCCATCCTTCAGAATTATCCCCCAAAAAACAATCCGACGGCAAAGATTCATTCATAAAAGCAAAAGAAATGATGGATATTGCATTGAAAAACGGCAGTAATCGATTTGAATGGGATCATGTCAGAGCAAATGGGGAAGTCTTCCCCGTGGAGGTTCTTTTAACTACAATTTCGAACCAGGAAGACAAGAGAGTCATCCATACGATCTGGCGCGATATCACGGATCGCAAATTAAAAGAAAAAATCAGGCAAAAAGAAAAGGAAACCATTTCAACTATTCTTGAAAGTACACCCCATGGAATTACCCTGATTGATCAACACAATAAATATCTTTATGTAAATCCTTATTTTACAGAAATTACCGGTTATACGATTAAAGATATTCCAACTAGATATGACTGGTTCAAAAAAGTTTATCCGGGAAAAAAAGATCGGCAAATGGCCAGTGAGGCCTGGGGCAAAGACAGCAATAATATGTGCCATGAAAAAAATCGCGAATTCAAGATAAAATGCAAAAATGGTCAATTCAAACACATCGAATTCAGATCTACTTTTTTAAAGGATAGAAAACTTTCCGTTCTTACAGATATTACTCAGCGAAAAGAATCAGAAGCAGCTCTAAAAGAGAGCGAAGAACGACTAAGAGGTATTTTATTTGCAAGCCCCGATCCAATGGTAATATATAGTAATAACGGCAAAACTGAATATATAAATCCAGCCTTTGAGGCACTTTTTGGATGGTCTTTTGATGAATTGGAAGGCAAACGTATCCCCTTTGTTCCCGAAGGTGAAAAAAAGATAACTTTTGAAAAAACAAAAGAGTTACTTGAATTGGGTATCAAAGTACAATTTGAGACAAAAAGGCTTACAAAAAATGGTAATCGTATTGACGTCATCATAAGTGCATCCTGTATCAAAAAGGTTAATGATGAAATATCAAAGCTGATTGTCGTTTTAAAGGACAACACAGAACAAAAACAGGCTAAAAAAGAATTAAAATTATTAAATTTGAAATTGAAACACGAGGCCTCCCACGATCCTTTAACCGGAGCAATGAACCGCCGTGCTATTTTGGATATTATTAGCAAAGAGCTGATCCGCGCTAAAAGGAGAAACACCAAATTGAGCATCGGGCTGTGTGACATTGATCACTTCAAGTTAATCAATGACGTATATGGCCACCAAGTTGGAGATGATGCATTATGCAGTTTTGTCAATCTGATGCAGAATACCCTTCGCCCCTATGACCTTTTGGGTAGATATGGCGGAGAAGAATTCCTGCTGGTTATGCCCGATTCCAACGAGTCGGCTGCAAATGGCGTCTACGAACGTTTAAGGACAAAAATAGCTGATCATAAATTGCCCACAAGATCCGGAGGGGTCAATATCACCGTGAGTATAGGGATTGCAATAAGTACTGGAGATGAAACAGCCGATGCAATGATTGCAAAAGCTGATAACGCCTTATATCAAGCTAAAGGAAATGGACGCAACCAATTGGTTTATGCAGATTAAACATTTTTATCGATAATTGCTCTCTCTTATACGCCGGGCCAGTATTTGGGATATATTAAAAAATAATTTATTTCCAATTTTTGGGAATCTCTTAGATACCAGCTTAATTAATTTTTGATCAATTTCAAACACTTCCGCATTGGACCGGGTGACCACACTGGCAGACCGGGGTTCATCAGTCAAAAAGCCCATTTCCCCAACAATATCTCCTTTTCCCAGTTTGGTGAGAATTTCCTTTGTATCTTCCAGGATAACATCCACCTCCCCATCCAGAATAAGAACCATATTATGGCTGGTATCTCCCTGGGATATAAACTTTTGGTCTTTTTCCAAAGTTTTTATCTCTCCCATGGTAAGAATTCTCCTGACCTCGCCCTTTTTAAGGTCCTTAAACAGTTTGCATTTGCTGTAGATTAGTTTTCTCCCGATGTAACTTTGTATCATATCCACAGGCGAAATAATCGGAATTTTGATCAAAATCAAAGGGGTAATCAAAAGGTCACTGATCAATGCAGTTAGCATACACAAGGCAGCCAGTTTACCAAACTGGATGGTTGAACCAAATTCGGCAAACATCAGCATTGAAAAACCGGCGATCAATGCGATTGATGTTGAGAGGATTGGGCGGATTTCCATCCTTAGCGCGTTCATTATGGCGATTTCGTTGGTATCCGCTTTTTTTAGTTCAGCTGCATAACGTACCATGAAATGAATTGTATCATCTACTGCGATACCCAGCGCAATAATCGCAACCGGGAATGTGGCAGTACTCAATGGGATTCCCATAATACCCATGAAACCAAAATTGATGACCACGGGAAGGAGGTTGGGAATCATGGCAAGGGCGCCGGCTTTTAATGAAAGAAACAGCAATGAAATAAACAGAAAAATGGCAATGAACATATATCCAAGGTTGAAGATGACTTCCCGCGTAATGGTGTTGGACGCCTTAGCAACAACAATCATTTCTCCTGTGACGTGATAATCAAGATCCCGGGTCAGGTTTTCCCGTACAAAGGCGTTGATTTTATCATAGACATCCATGATCTCCTGGGTGCCAGCCGCCTGGGTCTTTACCAGTATGCTGGTTTTGGTAAAATCATGATTCACAAACCTTGAAAGATTGTCTGCATCCATCATCAGGTTATACTGGGCAATCAAATCACTGTTGTCCGGTATTTTAAAAAATTGTTTTTTCCCGTCATTCATTTCCTGGTGGGTTTTACGCAACATATCCACATATCCCACTGCCTTACCATGATTGCTATTAAGATAGTCATGAAGACGACCCACATGTGACAGGCTGGTTGGGGATTGAAATGCATTTTCATTTTTTGACTCTATTACCACCATGAAATTTGTCCCACCCACAAGGTCATTGGTCAGTTTTTTAAACAGAACCGGAACGTCTGCATCATCCTGGAAAAATTTTACATAGTCTGTTTCAATATATATCTTTTGTATCCCCCACAGGGAGATTAAAATACAGAGGATGAATAAAGCGCCCACTAATAAGCGATAGCGGGTAATACATATAAAAAGAAATTCCCTGAAATATTTTATGGGGCGGCTTTCTTTTTTTGCAGATACCTTAGGCGTTTTATAAAGTCTTAAAATCGTTGGAACCGTTAGAATTGTGATGATAAAGTTTATAGCAATTCCAAAGGAAGCGGCGATACCAAATTCCCTGAGCATTGGGATGGAGTTGGGTGCAATCGTTAAAAAACCAATAAGGGTTGTCAGGGAAGTTAAAAAAATTGCCGTTCCGCTTTTTCCAGCCATATTCAAAATGGCCTTTTTTTTAACGACTCCATTTTCAAGCTCGTGCATGTATTCAGACAAAAGGTGGATATCTTCAGTTGCACCCATTACAAAAAGAAGGGTTGGGATAATAACACTGACAGGGTTAATACCATACCCCATGAAACCCATAAATCCAATCGTGGATATAATGCTGAGGATACCCGTGAAAATGGGTATGAAAACGGCAGATCCTGTTTTAAAAAAGAGCAATAGCACGATAAAAATGGCAAGCCCTGCCAAAGGAGTCAGGTGGATTCCATCGTAGTTAATTGCATTGATGATATCTGTTTTTACTTTGGGCGATCCGATGTGATATACCTCAATATCTTCAGCCATGCCCTTTTTGATTTTTTTGACCAGTTCCTGGATATCTTTGAGTATGCGATTATCAAAATCTTTTTCATTGTCCACGTTATTCAAAAACAAATGAACTCCGGTGACACTGCCTGTTTTATTTACGACCTCGCTTATGAACATGGGGTTGGACAAGGTATCCTGCTTCAGGATAGCCATTTCTTCACTGGTCTGGGGCACATCCATGAGCAATATATCTGTATTTAAGGTTCCATTATCCCCTTTAAGATTACTAACAGTCGCCATGCTCACAACCCGCTCAACACCTTTTAAACCTTCCGCATCAAAGGTTAGGTCCATAACCCGCTGAAGTACATCCTCTCTGAAAATAGTGTTGGATTTAAAAATGATTGAATGAAGAACAGCATCCCCGAAGACAGCCTTAATCTCTTTAACATATTGTACATCAGGATCCCCCTTGGTTAAAAGGCCATCGGAAGATGAATCAATAAAAACCGTATTAATACCTATTGCGAACATGAATGTAAGAATCAAAACCAAAAGGCTTGAACGCAGGGGCGAATTCACAATTCTATGCATCAATTTTTCCATGGGAGGATCCTTAAAGCTATTTAACCGGTCGTTTCATATAATTTTGGGTAAAGGTGACAACTTTGTGTACGGTATCCAAATCAATTTTTTTATAAATCATGACCGTATGGGTTTTTTGACGAATCCGGCTCCACGTGACTTTGAAACTGCGGAATAATTTACCGGTCATCGGTCTAATATCCTCAAATACAGATGTTTTTATATGACGATCATGGTGATCAAAATAATCTATTTTTAAGGTAAAATAATTAGACTGATCGATCCACATGATGCGCTTCCCATATCCACTGTCTTTTATTTCCTTTTTAGTTGTTGGTATGGATTCAATTTTCCAGCATTTTTTTGAAAAGATACTTGATTCTTCTATAAGTGTGTACTCATGGACATCAGTATTTTCCGGCCGCATATCCTCAAAAGCCATGTCCGTTCCCATGAATTGATTTTTTTTACTCCCCCCGGCGATCCGTTTGGTCGAACGGGATGCAGACATATAAAGCCATTGATCATCTTCTTTTTTTTTGTCTTGTTCCCAGGTTAAAAGCCCAACCCCCCTTATATTTGCCGGAGCATGATATTGAATAAGGGTTTTTGATTTCCCATCTTTTTTTAAAAGATAAATGACCATGTTTTGATTTTTCTCTTTCCCCTTGCGGTTAATCAGGGTCAAGGCTACATCGGAAAACTCATTGTCGGACTGGTGCCTTTTTTGTTGCTCTTCAATAATGCTCTTGCCCGTGAGTTCTTCAGCCATAATCGGTGAAACCCACATACACACAGCCATGATCATCAAAAAAATTCTTATAAACATACTATTTCTCCATTCTGTGGCTATTAAAATTTTAGTGACATCCTTAGAAAAACTCTGTCATTACGATCCCATTGTCCTAAAAAAGATGCCTCGTCCCCTGACAATCTCTGGTATCCATAGACAATTTCCAGATAGTCATTCAATTGGGATTCAACATACATATCCAACATGGAATCTTCATTTGCAAAATTGTAAATAAACGAGGTTTTAATGGAATGGTCTTCATTAATTTTGAATTCAATACTGCCAATTGAATTTTCGGTCAGGCCCCGGCTCACACCTAAATCCGAAAAAGAACTGCCTGCAGATCTTTTCTTTATAATATCTTCACCTGCATATTCTGCAACAAAACGGATCTCATCAAAATAATTAGTGAACAAATCGTAATTGGTATAATTTATACCTACAATATAGGATATATAATCTTCATCTTTCACGTTATCCCGGGTGTCATGAAATGCAGCCTCTCCATGGTATTCAAAATCTCCAGAAACCGTTGAAAAGCTGAAGCCATAGAGGTTATATGCCGGATATTCCGTTGTCTGCAGAACCAGAGGCAGTGTAAAAGGGTTAATATCATTTCGGATCACACCCCGGGTGCTGTATCCATATTTGTATACAAAAGCCAGGTCCCATCCTGTGAAAAGGGTGCTTGTACTGATCCGGGAAGCAAAGGCCATTTTGTCAAAATCATCCTTGGGAAGAGCCCTGCCCACATCCACATTCACAGGGGCAACGCCAAACCTGCTTATAAATGCAGCCCGGCCCTCAGGGTCGTCGCTGGTCCATCTGCTTTGATCATCAGGTTGGCGGTCCGGGACAAAAAAAGGAAGAAATACCATCTGGATATTTGCATGTTCAAATATTTTTAAAATAGAGATTGAGGGGACACCGATTTTTTCAGGATCCATCAACTCAATTATATCCACAGGATTTATAATATCCACAGGACTGAATCCATCAGCAACTTTCCAGGAATAGACTTTTTTACCCACTTCGATTTCAATACTATCTCCATACCAGGAGAAGATGGCTTCGTACAGGGTAAATGCAGGTCTGTCCTCTCCATCCTCAACTAGAAGCCGGGTTCCTTTGGTGTAAAGTGTATCGAAATTTACCCTGGGATACACATTTAGTACAATTCCCTTAAACAGATCCCGGGTAAACTGTGCAGTGGCGTTTCCGCTTAAATGGAAATCATTGGGCTTAAAATGGGAATCCTTATAATAATAGGCTCCCCTTAGATTGATATCAAGCCTGGGTGATAAGCTTTCTTGAAAAGAAGACCAAATACCGGATTCAGAGTCTTGCACTGCAAATGCCATGGGTATAAAGGTGAACGAAAGTAATATCAGAAAACTTGTGATTTTAATTAGTTTATAGCACTTTGACATTAAACGGATCCTTTATTTTATATGTGATACCTGCCCAATCAACCGTATTACCGACCATTGCGGAAAAACAAATACAAAGATGTAGCAAATGAATCAAAGGTGTTCCCAGAGTTTCAAGCAAAAAGCACTTGAAGCCGTATCCCTGTATTTTAAGCGTGTACCTGATAAAACTAAATCGAAATATTCCCCTTACTCCCATGGCACTTGTCAGTCCGAAAAAAAGCAAAATATCAGATCCAGTCTGCCAAAAAAAAAGTTTTGCAGTCAGAATCAAAAATGCCATTGTAAAACCGCCAAGCAAAACCACTGCAATAAAAACATGAAATTTATAATAAAATCTTGCACACATATATTGCCGACGACCAAAATTAAACATTTCTCTGAATGTATACTTAATTGTGCTAGGTGGCAATACAGCATAGGAAAAATAAATGGGAATATTGTTTTTTTTGAGCAAAGCTGCAACAGATTCATCATCTGAAAAACATTGTTTTACATAGACAGGTATTTGGAATTTGTCAAATACCTGTCTTGTCATTGCCATGGAACCGCCCCAGAATGAATTTCGCCATGGATCACCAAAAAGAGTGAGGATGGATGAATTTATAACTGAAATAAATGCAGAAACCCAGTCCTGACCTTCCGGGACCAGGCACCGATACCCGGTCACTGCAGCCAATGTCTTATTCTGGATGGGATACACCAAATCCGCAAGCCAGGAATCTGTCAGGCAGACATCAGCATCCACCCAGGCCAGAAGTTTATCCTGGGGGGTCAGGCAGCCATAGGCAGCAATCTGGTTACATATTTTCTGGGAACAGGTCCGGGCCTGTCCTGCCAGCACAATATCAATGGAGATAAGCCCCGGGTTGACCTGGTGCAGATCCTGGATGTCTTCCCGGTCCAGATGATAGACCCGGGGCAGGCTATCCAGGCCAAAAAAATCTGTTAAGAACCCAAAAGCAGGGTCTTTGGCATCACTGAGACAAAAAATCAGCCGGTAACAGGGATATGCTTGGGCCATCAATGATAGGACATGGGCATGGAATTCTTTTTCCACCCCCTTAACCGCTTCAATCACAACTACCTGCTGATCACCCTTATCCTTGGGTGCTTTATTTTGAAACCGATTAAACCAAAACCACCGAATCACAAAATAGATCACATTGCCCACACATACCCAGGCCCAGATCACCAGTATGATGAAAACCTGACTCAGCAAAGACAACGAATCCAGCATATCACATCATCTCCGTTGGCTGTCCCGTCGGCTGCTGGATAATCCCGGCATCCTGGAGGGCTGTAATACACTCCTTAAGGATCTCCGGTTTAACCTCAAAGGGTTCAAGACCCCTTGAAGATAAAAGAGCCTCTGTTTTTGAACAGGATAAGGCAATGGGATGCTCACTCATGAGGGTCATCAGTTCAACCACCCTGATGTCATAGGCATTAAAATAATCTGCCAAAGGATGACCAGTTGGATCTTTTTCAAACAATTCCAGGGACAGCCCATGCCATTGAGCAGCTGTCACGGGTTCAAGTTCATAGCCCAGGGACTTGGCTTCAAGACTCAAATCACGGAACCGGGCCCGGGTCTCGCAGAGGTGAAACATATCATTGGACCGGTTTTTCCGGATGGATGTCAATATCACATTGGAGACCTTTTCCACCGGCGTCAGGAGAAGATTCATATTGGCATTTGGATATTTGCCCATGATAATGGAGGTTTTAAACACCCGCCAAAGAAAATCCCCGGCCAAAGTGATCATGCTCTTTTTACTAAAAATCAGGCCGGGCCTGTAGATATTGGCGGAAAATCCCTTTGCCTGCATCTTCTGAACAATGGACTCGGCCACCCATTTGGATTTAAGATATCCGTTTTTAAGGTCAGACAATTGTTTGGGCAGATCATCCTCGGTTAACACTGTTGATGCATTGAATTCGGTCACCATGATGCCGATGGTAGAGACAAAGTGCAGAGGAATAACCTCATGGTCAGTGATGCACAGCTTTAAAATTTCAAGAGTACCGTCCACATTGGCTGTTTTCAGCAATTTAAAGGGTTTTAAATGATGGACCTGGGCAGCTGAATGAAGCACGATATCCACTCGTTTCTGAATCGTGGTATAGGCCTTGTCAGAAAGTCCCAGACCAGGCTGGGCAAGATCTCCCCCATATAGAGTGAACCGGTGTTTCAGGCTGTCAAGGTCCAGGTCCAGCCCAAACCGATCCAGGGCATGGACCAGTCTGTCCAGAAGGCTTTTGCCTCCCTTGTCAGGACGGATGAGGAGATGCACATGTAATTGGGTCTGGGACATCAGATCCCTGAACATATGGCTGCCTAAAAGTCCTGTGACTCCGGTAAAAAAAATCTGAGAATCTTGCCTGGCGGACCGTATGACCGAGGGTATTTGGGGCAGATGCTCTGCCTGTTCCAAGGCAGCTGCCAGATCGGGGTCATGGCCCGTATCTGGGTCAGCCCCGGATTTGTCAGGCGAATCCGGTTCAGTCTTCTGGTTGGGCGCATCATATTCAAGGCCCAGGATGGTCAGCAAGCGTTCACTGATCAGCCCAATACTGGGAGCCTGAAACAGGGATGTGGTGGAAATAGAGGTTCCCAGTTCATTTTCAAACTGGGTCAGAAGCTGTATCCCGTTTAATGAATCAATCCCCAGATCAACTAGCTTGTCATCGTTGTCAATATCTTCCACAGCCAGATCCAATAAATCGGAAATGGTGTGTTTTACCAGTGCCACCATTTTTTCAAGGCGGATATTCTTTGGAAAGGAGGCAATATCCGATGACAGGGTTTGATTACCCTGTTTTTTTCTGGATTTTGTCCTATGGGTGATCCTGGAAAACCTGGGGGCAGCACCAAGAAGACTTTTCAGCTGAAGTTCAAACACCGGGCCTGGAATCCCCCAGATGAGGTTGGGATTTCCCAGAGTCCGCTCAAGAAAGTCAATGAAACTCTCATTGGAAAATCCTGTAAAGCCAAATTTCTTCACTTTTTCCAAAAGTGTCTTGTCCCGGGAAACAACGCCGGTTTCCTGAAAAAGCCCCCAGTCAATGTACTGGGCAGCTAAGCCCTGTCTTAGGCGAAATCCCGCAATGGCTTTTAATACGGTGTTGGCAGCAGCATAGTTGGATTGTCCCAGATTTCCCACAAAACTGGACATGGACCCCATAAGAAGAAACATGCTCAAGTCCAGATTCTTTGTCTCCTCATGGAGATGAATGCCGCCGAATGCTTTGGGAGCCATGACATCATAGGCATCATCAAATGTCATTTTACCGATCTCATTGTCCTTTAGCACCACAGCACAGTGAAAGACACCATCCAGAGGGGGATGGTCCTTTTTGATTTTATTAATCAGATCTGCAACCTGGTCTCGCTTGGCCACATCAGTCTTGTAAATCCGAACATCAGCCTTTCCCTGCAAGGCTTTTACGGCATCCCGGGTCTCATCATAGGGCTGACCCGAACGGTTGACCAAAAGGACAGTTCTGGCCCCTTTTTTTACCAGCCACTGGGCAATCAAAAGTCCTAGTCCCCTTGCCCCGCCAATAATCAGATAAGACTTATCCGGCTTCACCCTAACCTTTGGAGCCTCATATTGAACCGGACAGGTCACTTCCCCCCAGGAAGGTTTTAAAACAACTTTCCCAAAATGGAGGGCCTTAGACATGTGGTTGAATGCATCTTTATAATTGGCCATGGAAAAGAGGCTGTAACAATGTTTTGTCACCACATTGTCCCGGAACAATGTCCCAAGCTCATTCACAATCTTGTTGCCCATGTTACTGTCCGGTGAAAACATTTCTGCCATATCTATGGCAAAATAAGAAATATTCTTCCGAAAAGGATAGAGACTGATATGGGTTTTATCATAGATATCCCTTTTGCCCAGTTCGAGAAAACGGCCGTATTGCCGCAGCAGGTTAAGGCTTTTTTCAATAAAGGGACCGGCCAGGGAGTTGAGCACGATATCAATGCCCTCTCCATTGGTGTCCTCATAAATTCTATCTGCAAAATCAAGGGTTCTTGAATGATACACATGATTGACACCCAGAGATCTTAAAAGATCCCGCTTAAAGGGGGTGCCTGCCGTTGCAAACACGGTGGCCCCCTTCATCTTTGCCATTTGAATGGCGGCAAGCCCCACACCACCAGCGGCAGAATGGATCAGCACCCGGTCCCCAGAACGTATCCCGGCCTTTACCACAAGACAATAATACACGGTCATATAGTTGGTCAAAGAAGCTGCAGCCAGATCCATTCCCATGGAATCGGGCAGCTTTATTAAACGGTCGGATGTCAGGGTGAGATGAGTTTTAAAGCAGCCAAGACCAATGGCGGCAACCCTGTCCCCTTTTGAAAAAGAGGTAACTTCCTTCCCTGTTTTCACCACAACACCGGCACATTCATCCCCCAAAAGTTTACTGTCCGAGACCTCAGTGGGATAAACCCCAAGTACCTTGAGCAGATCCCGAAAATTAATCCCGGCTGCCTCCACACGAATTTCCACTTCCTCAGGGCCAAGGTCTTCTCTGGGTATGGTCTCAAGACAGAGCCCTTCCAGGGTGCCCGGGGAATCAACGGTCAGACTGACGGCATGGGTGTTTTTGCCATCATCCAGGGGGTCAAATCTAAACTCCTGCCTGGGCCGTGAAATGGATTCACACCGCTTTACAAACCGCTGCCCCTTTCTGAATGCTACCACATCCTCCCTGTCTTCCTCTTTTAGAATCTCTCCTTGAACAGCCGTGATCTGGTCCGGCAATGGGATATCCGGGTCCAGGTCAATCAATTTTATCCTAAGATTGGGTCTTTCATTGTACACCACCTGGACCAGGCCTTCCATTGCTCCCTGGATCAGATTCATTTGGCCGGAATCCTTTGGAAGGACAAAGGCCCCCCGGGTCAGTATGAAAAGCCGAAAACCGGTTTCCGATGAGGGTGATTTGGAAATAATATCCACGATATTGGTAAACAGAAGATCGGTTACCTGCTTTTGACCGGGTTTATCCAGGGCTATGGAATCAGCCCCAAGAGCACCGCCATAGACCACCCCCTTTATCTCTTTAAAATCAGGTCTTGCCAGAAAATCGGAGATTTCCAATTGGCTATCTAATCCAATGGTATCAATGAAAGGGGGCTCACCCACATACACCCACCCATTTTTTTCAGGCAACAAGGTGGGTACTTCCAGTTCCTGTGCACCTCCTTGCTTTGTGGCAACAAAGTTCATGTGGATTACGCCCTTACAATCGGAAAATTTTTCAATATTGATAAACCCATTGTTGGTCAATGCAGTTTCCCACAGGGTCTGGTCAATGAGGGGCGAGTCGGTCCTGTATGCATCATCAAACCGCCACCATCCGTCAATGGGGCCGAACAAAAAATCGATGGTCAATTGTTTTCCAACCATATCGGAAACCAGAAGTTTTCCATGGGGTTTGAGCAATGAGGCCACATGGGTCAGGGCCGTATCAATATCTTTTACCGCATGGAGCACATCAAGGCCTGTGATCAGGTCAAAGCTGGCCAAATCAAATCCCTGGGTTTCAGGCGGCAGTTCAATATCCAATACCTGATAGGTGACAAAATCATATTTTTGGAATTGCTTTTTGCCCTGCTTCACCAATACCTGTGCAATATCTGTATAATAGAACTCACAGGCACAGCCTTTTAAAATATCAAGCATATGAGCAGTCATTCCGCCCATGCCCGATCCGATCTCCAAAACCCTGAGGGGCCTGTGCTGGGGAATATTTTTTACCATCTCTCTGATGATGGAAAGCACCAGCTGGTTATTGCCTTGGCAGCTGGCCGAGTGGGTATAAAAATACCTGGCATAATCTGCCCGATCCTTTCCTATGAGCATTTCCAGGGGATCATAATTTCCCTGAAACATGGCAGCAAGGTTGTGCCCCCGCTCATATAACATGTTGATCATATATATGCTTTCTGGATTTTCAAGGATACACATTTCCATAAAGGTGTACACGCCCCCGAGCTCTTTGACTTTGGGGGTCAGGCAATAGGCATTGGCCCCATTGCCTTGGGTTTTTTTAGCATACCCGCCCTGGACCATATAGTCCAGTAGCTTGATCGCGTATTTCATCAGCCTTTCCGGAGCACCGCTCTCTTTTGTCAGCCTGTCAAGATCAATGGAATCACCAATTTCATGGGTAGGGATAACCCCATAAACAGCATCCACAAAAAAACGGATCATCAATTTATTGGCTGTTTCAAAAAATTCAGGTTTCATCAACACCTTGTTCTCTAAATTGGATGCAGCCTGTCTATTTGCTTCTCCTTGAATGGCGGTCAGGGCATTTTTTTTCAAATCACTAATGGCAGCGGGGACCGCAGGCCAGTCCAGGGGTTTGGGTGACCAGTACTCATACAGCACCTGTTTTTGCCAGAGATTAGACCCAGTTGATTTTGAGTCCACTGCCTTGCAGACAAAATTATGAATCTGCCCTGTCCTGTATCCCTTTTCATCATACAAGAAAATGTCCAGGCGGATCTGTTCCCGGGTATGTTCTAGCACAACAATTTTTGGATACAGGCTGCTGCCCCTGGACCGTTCAAGGGTCAGCCTGTCAAATCCAATTGGCAGATACAGTTTGGATGACATCCCAGGTTTGTTCATCTCTTCAGCACTCAGCTGGAACACACCGTCTAAAATCGTCGGAGAGATATAGGTGTTGTCAAACAGGTGGGCATCATCTTCGGGCAGGGTAACATAGCCCAGCATTTCATTGTCCCCTGTCCAATACTGTTCAAGGGTCTGAAAATGGGGTCCGTAATTCAACCCTTCCTCACTGGCCTTTCGATAAAACTCAGCCTTATCTCCGTGAAATTCGGCCTGGTTTTTAAACCCGTCCAGATCCATGGCAGAGGATTCAGGTCTGCTGATTTCATACACCTTGGCCGTGGCACAGATATCCCAGTTCCGGGTGTCCCCGTCTCCGGACACCTTGAGGGTCATCTGGTGGGTCAAAGGGTCAAAACCGCACCGGATATTTTTCACCTCATTGGTATTTAAAACCACAGAGCTGAGAATGGAAAAATCTTCCAATTCAAAAAATTTTCCCACACATAGAGCTGCTGCAGCACAAAAGATATCAATATATCCGGCAGCCGGGAAAAAAATATGGGTTTTCACCTTGTGATCAGACAAAAAGGTCTGAATTTTCAAATCCAGTTGATTTGACCAGGTGGGGGTATCAAAAAAATCAAATTGCCGTCCCAGAAGGATATCGTCCACCTTGGCAAGACGATTCTGCGAATTGATCGTGCTTTCCTCCCAGTATTCTTTTTTCTGCCAGTGATAGGGCCAGAAATCCATGTGTGGAATTGCTTTAACCGGATAAATTTTTTCCCAGTCAACTGGATATCCGGCCTGGACAAGATCATCGAGACCTTTGGTCATGGCTGTTCCATCAGGACTATTTTTGTTAAGGGACTGGATACATCTGCCCGTAGTTCGACGGCCTTTCAAACTCTGTTTCACTGAGGCTGACAGAACGGGGTGGGCTGCAATTTCTAAGAAAAGATTATGGGTTTCAATTATTTTTTCAATTGCAGGACCAAACAGAACGGTCTGGCGTACATTTTGCCACCAATAATCTGCCTTGTGGATGGCAGTAGTCACCTGTTCTCCTGTAACTGTTGAAAAGAGAGGGATTTTTGGTGTTTTGCAATCAATATCCTTTAAACTGTTTAAAAGGTCTTCTTTTACAGGTTCCATAAAAGAGCTGTGAAAAGCATATTCCACATTTAAAAAGCGGTTGAACTTTTCCAGATCTTTTAATAGGGCTGCAATCTGTTCTAATGGCTCTCTTTGTCCGGCAAAGGTAATCGATTCAGGGCCGTTAACAGCGGCAAGGGATATCGTATCTCCATAGGGGGCCACAATTGACAGGGCAGTCTTTTGGGATATTCCTGCTGCCAGCATTGCTCCTTTGCTGGAAGCACGGTCCATGGTTCTTCCCCGATGATAGATTATTTTCATCCCCGCTTGAAGATCAAAACATCCGGCACTGATACAGGCTGCAACCTCTCCTATACTATGCCCGACAATAGCTGAAGGAGTGACTCCCCGGGATCGCCACAGCCTGTCCAATCCTGTCTGTAATGCTGTGATCATAGGCTGGGCATAGGCTGTCTTTGATATTTTGGATAGGTCTTCAGCTGCGAGAAATTCATCCAGTAAATGCCAGCCGCCAAAAGACTGTAATGCCTCATGGGCTTCATGTATGCTATCCCTGAATATTTTTTCGGTGTCATACAATTGTCTTCCCATGGCATACCATTGGGGACCCTGACCTGAAAAAACAAACACCGCCTGATCGGATACAGGTTTATTGGGTTTATGTGGCATTTCCAATTGTTCCTGGATTTGACCCTTTAAATGGGACACTTTTTTGCCTACAATAATTTTGCAAAATTGTTTGTGAAATACACGGCGTCGTGCTGAAAATGCGCAGATATGCTGTACCTCATTGGTTTTTTGGGACTCATCCAAGAGGTCGTTAAAGTGCTTTAATTCAGCTTTGTAAGCACCTTCAGATCTGGCAGAAACCGGAAGCATGTATTTAAAATCGGTTTCCGGTCTGTCAAACTCAAAACTATTTGATGGTTCTGGAGTATAAGGAGACATAAGAATAAAGGCATTGGCTCCGCCAAACCCAAAGGAATTCAAACCCAGATAGCATTGATCTTTTTCAAAATGCCTGGGCAAAGCAAGAGACTGGGTGACTACTTTTAGATGATATCGCTCAAATTCAATATCTGGATTGGGCGTATTAAAATGCAAATTTTGTGGTATGATTCCATGATGGCAGATTAATGCATTTTTAATAATCCCTGCCACACCGGAGGCGGTTTCCAAATGGCCGATATTGGTTTTTACAGATCCAATAAGGCAAGGGTTTTTTTTATTTTTGTGCCGGCCAATAGATCTGCCAATGGCGAGTGCTTCTATGGGGTCACCAATGGAAGTCCCTGTTCCATGCGCTTCTACATATTGAACACGGTCAGGGGTAATACCCTTCTCCTTAAGGGTCTGAAAGATTAAAGATTCCTGGGATTCTAGACTGGGTGCGGCAATAACAGGTGTCCGGCCGTCCTGGTTTGCCCGGGTGTTATGGACACAAGCATAAATTCTGTCCTGATCTTCTATGGCTTTTTTTAAGGGCTTTAAAAGGATCATCCCTGCACCTTCCGCCTTGACAAACCCATCGGCTGAAGCATCAAATGCCTTACATCTTCCGTCAGCAGACAAACCACCGAAATTGCTGAAACTGACAAAACCGGAAGGGTTAATCAGGCTGTTTGCTCCCCCTGCCAGAGCCATTTTGCATTCATTGTTCCAGATCGCCTGGCAGGCAAGGTGCATGGCGTGCAAAGAAGCGGAGCAGGCTGTGTCCACTGTCATGCTGGGGCCTGTAAAATTAAAAAAATGTGAAATTCTATTGGATAATAAACTTAAGACCGAACCAGTTGCTGAGTAAGGATTTGTTTTAATCGGATCAGTCGGGTTATGTTGCCCCACGGCAAATTCATAATTGCCTGCTCCTACATAAACACCTATGGAGTTTCGGCCGGTCAATTGTATCCCGGCATCTTCCAGTGCATGCCAGGCAGTTTCTAAAAGCATGCGTTGTTGGGGATCCATAAACGAGGCTTCTTTTGAAGAAATACCGAAAAATCTGGCATCAAACTCCTTTATTCCATCTACAAATCCACCCCACTTACTCCTGGATTTACGGGGATGGATTTTATCTCCTCCAAAATAAAAATCGATATTCCATCTATCCTCTGGAATTTGTGTAATGGCGTCAATTCCATTGATAAGATTTGTCCAAAATGTTTTTAAATTATTTGCAGATCCTGGAAAACGGCATCCCATACCCACTATCGCGATTGGCTCTTTGTTCATACTACTCCTATTCAGATTCAGATTCGGATAAAATCAAATTTTAATTTTACCCGATGGGATTTAAAAAAGCGCAAAAAATTATTACCGCACAAGAAATTTAAATCAATAATAAAATTATTTAATTGAGAATTGGCAAAACTATCTTATCCTGACATTCCGCTTCTCCAGGGCCTGGCTATCGGATTGTGCTTCTTTCCGTCAGGGCCACTGCTCACAACAAGGACATCTGTTCTATCCAGAACTGGTATTTTTTTAGAAGGATCTTTAATAAAATTCATTTTTCCCTCCATAAGGAAAATCGGGATAGCCACAGGGCCAACCCGTTATTGCTTCATTGATATTTTTTAAATTGAAATTATATCACAATACAACTTGAAATCAACAATTGAACTCTGTTTTTAAGGTTTTGTTCGAATAAAGATGACCAAGGGTTTTTTAAATAAACCTAGCAAAAAAGGTTTTTAGAATATTTTATAAAGCGATGACTATATCAAAAAGAATAAAGGATATTTCTTATTATCAGCTATTGGCATAATCCAAATTCAATTAAAAAACTGCATTGCAGGGATTAAAAGGCTAACATGAATAGGGATAAGTATCGCTTTTTTTGCGATTGTTTTTCCATTGAAGGGGCTGAAGATTATTGATGTGGTCAGTGCCTCCTTTTGATACAGGCTTGATATGATCCACTTCCCAACCATTATCTGAGTCTGTATTTCCATGCTCAGAATACTTAATCACATTTCCACATGTGTCCCACCGCCAAACATTTGGATTGTACTGGCTTCCATTATGAACGATCCGCTCCCCTTTTTCCCATACCGTTCGTTTTGCTTCTTCGTTTACTTCTTTAAAAGGGTATTGGTAGGCCATGTGTTTTCCTTTTTGAAAACGATTTTAAATAGTGATCAATATTTCAGTATCAAACCCAACAATTGTTGTAAATAGGTATAAACCCCTATTGTTAATGGAAAATCATCCTGATTTGGAAATAAATTGTGATCGGGGGTGATATTAACGCCACCATAAGGTTTCATTTTTTCTTTTATCAAAATTGTAATCTTTTGTTGCCTGTGAAAGATATTCTTTGATAGGCTCCCACAAGAGATTAACTCGTAGAATAAATTGATAACAATAGCAGTTAAAGTCATACGAATGGCGATAATTTTTTAGAAAGATAAAAAAATGATCAGACGAATTATTTCATTAACACCCTCCATAACAGAAACCCTTTTTGCATTGGGCGCGGGTGATCGGGTTGTCGGTGTCACTGATAGCTGCGATTTTCCCCAAGAAGCCAATGAAATAACCCATGTCTGTTCATGGTTTGATCCAGATATGGAGCGTATCGGAGAGCTAAGGCCTGATTTGGTCATAGGACTTGAAACAGCACACGGAAAAATGAAGGCAACCTTCAAAGCAGCAGGGATTCAACTTGTTTTGGTCAATCCTGTCTTTATGGTCGATGTATTTACTGATATTTTAAAGCTCGGGGTTTTTCTTGAATTACAGCAACCGGCACAAGCAATGGTAGATGATCTTTATCAACGATTAAATAAATTATCTGAACAGGTCAGGCAAATACCTCATGAAAACCGATTAACAGTATCCCGTGTTCTGGATGTTGAAAATGATGATTTGATTGTAGCCGGTCCGAAATCTTTTCAATTCGATGTGATCAAATGCGCCGGGGGTGTAAATGTTACCGACGGCATTAATGAAGCCTATCTCAAAGTTTCCTTTGAGCAGTTTAAAAGATGGAATCCGGAAATGATATTTTTCTGCGGATCAGACATGCGGTGGATAGAAAAAATCAGGGCTGATTCGCTTTGGCAGAACTTGAAGTCTGTGCAAACGGGAAGGATATACCAATTTGATTGCGGATTGACCTGCAGAACAGGCCCCCGGATCGTGGATATGGCCGAGTTGCTCTACAAGACGCTCTATGCCTGATTTGATGGCAATTATTTTTGTCTCAATAAAAAACACTTTGGCAGACCCTTCTTATTAAATTATATTTTCACCAAAGTTGATTTATTGAAATTTCTTTACAGGTATTAAAAATATTGATACCAAATTCTTAAACAATTTTTTTATATATATCTGATCGGATATCATTATAATTTATATGACATCCAGAACCGCACATTAATTTGTTAAGAGCATAAGGAAGGATATGGAATGGAGCTTATTATTGAACTAATAGTTTGGTTCATAATAGAAGTTGTGTTTTGGGGCATTATGTTCTGGACTGGATATGTGTTAACCCTAATTGTAACGCTTGGGCAATGGACACCGGGGCACACGGAAAGAGGCAAAGATAAGAAAAAAGAAAGTAGAAGGGAAACAAAGTTTATAGTTACTGCCATAATCGGAGCATTGTTTTGGATTGGGTTTGGGATAACATTAATAATTGTTATGAAAAACCCTTAACAAGCCAGTGCACCGGACTCGCTGAAGTTCGTCCGTGAACTCACAGTTACACCATAGAATATACAAATGAAAATACTTACGGAATTTAATCCAAAAATTGAATAAAAAATGTTCTGCTGCTCGCTCTATTATCAAAGAATATATTGACAAGAACCCACCTTAAAAAGGAATTTGTAAAAACAAATGAAGCACCTGATGAAAGCCAAACTGGGTATGTTATTGCGCTAATTTCGAGTCAACTTGGTCAAGTTAAAAATGATTATTTGCGACAGGTAATCAGTTATGATTATTCTGACAATAATTGGACGAAAGATAACTTTAAAGTGAGAGAAGGATACAAGGATATTGTAAATGAATTATTGACAAAAATCGTCTTCCTATCTATGTAAGTACTGTTGCCGCGGCATGAACATCCAGTGATAAATGTGGGAGTATTACTAAAGGGAAAACCGATCACGATTAAAGACGTTATTAAACAATAGATTTTCAACACATGCTATCAGAAGTGAGAATGGAAAACTACCATGGGTAATCAAAAAATCGGCTTTATCCGCAGTCCACAATCGAGCGCGTCGTTGATCAGTAAAATTATCGATGTCTCTTGTATCCTCACGATTCTTGTGCTCTGCCTTGAATACCGGAATATTGCGATTGGTCGGGATTATTTACAATCGGGAATTATCGGTGCGTTTTTATTTGTGGTAATTGCCGAACCGCTGGGGGTGTATTTGTCATGGCGAACCCGGGTTTATCTCAATCTGTTGGCGACAACTGTCTTTAGCTGGATTCTGGCCTGCCTGGTCATGATGATGATTGCGTTTTTTTTGAAGATTAGCGACCAGTTTTCACGGCTGGCCATCGGGTGGTGGTTTAGCAGCACGCTGATAATTCTATCGGTCTGGCGGGTGCTGTTAATGCGTGTGCTGGCGGTGGTTCGCAGCAAGGGGCAGAATTTAAAACGGGTCTTTATTGTTGGCTTGAATGATACCGGAATCCAATTATACGAACAAATTGAAAAATACAAAGAACTCGGTCTTGCGGTAACCGGGTTTTATGATGACCGTCAACCGAATCGTTTACCGGAAAAACATGGCGATAAACTATTGGGATTGATTCAGGAGGGCGTGGAACTCGCGGAACGCGGTGAGATCGATATGGTGTTCATTACATTGGCCTTAAAAGAACAGAATCGGATTACTGAAATTTTGGTCCAATTCGGAAATTCCACTGCCAATGTGTACCTGGCACCTGATTTTTTTCATTTTAATTTGCTCAATTCTAAATGGGGGAACATCGGCAGTGTTCAGACCCTTTCGATTTATGAGTCACCTTTTGAGGGGGTAAACCAGTTGGTTAAACGTGCTGAAGATCTTTTACTGAGTATTGCGATTCTCACCATCGTGGCGCTACCCATGCTGGTGATCGCCACTCTGGTTAAGCTATCATCCAAGGGGCCGGTCATCTTTAAGCAGCATCGGTATGGGCTGGATGGACAAAAAATATCAGTCTGGAAATTTAGAAGTATGACAACCTGTGAGGATGGGGATGAGGTTGTTCAGGCCACGAAGAATGATATGCGCGTGACGAAACTCGGTGCAATTTTGCGCAAGACGTCGTTAGATGAGCTGCCCCAATTTATAAACGTATTGCAAGGCCGCATGTCGGTGGTCGGGCCTCGACCCCATGCGGTGGCGCATAATGAAACGTATCGTAAAATTATTAATTATTACATGCTGCGACACAAAGTTAAGCCAGGGGTCACGGGGTTGGCCCAGGTGAATGGTTATCGTGGAGAAACCGATACCCTGGAAAAGATGGAAAAGCGGGTCGAATTTGATCTGGAATACATTCGCAGCTGGTCGGTCTGGTTGGACGTGAAAATCGTAATTCTTACCGTTTTTAAAGGCGTCACCGGTTCAAACGTATATTGACGTGCCCAAGCATCTATTGGTTACGCTTGTATCCGCCAGCAGCGATGGATTTTTTTTTAATGGGGCGGGGTCTGCGGGATCAGGCGGGGTAAACTCGCAACATAATTGGAGACAAAAATTAAGCAATCTCAATTCTTATATGGTGCAGATTATATCTATGATTTTTCTCTCTCTGGAAATCGAATCTGGGGATTTGGCAAGTGTGAGCAGACGAGGATTCTCCACACACTTTAATATTAATAAAATATCATCTATTACAAATTGAAAAAGGTGGACAATAGGTGGACAATAGGTGGACAATAGGTGGACAATAGGTGGACAGGGCAGGAATCAAAGTAAAAAGGCTCTCAACGAAAAACGTTGAGAGCCTTGTCTTTTATGGTGGGCCGTCAGGGAGTCGAACCCGGGACCTACTGATTAAGAGTCAGTTGCTCTACCAGTTGAGCTAACGGCCCATAAAATTAACCCGGCAAAGTTAACAGGCAAATTAAAAAATGTCAATAGATTTTTGAATTCCAAGCCTTGTCAAAAAGCGGTTGACCCTTTAATTGCAGGTTTGTTATACTGCATGTTTATAAACAATGAAATAATGATTTTTTTAATAAATGAAGGGGTAATATATGTCTATATTAAAATCAGAAAATCTTTTTAAGGAAGCTCAAAAATTAATTCCCGGTGGTGTAAACTCTCCTGTAAGAGCTTGTGGATCTGTGGGAGGACAGCCAATATTTATAGAAAAGGGCAACAAAAGTAACCTTTATGATGCTGATGGAAATAAATATATTGATTACGTGCTTTCCTGGGGTCCTTTAATTCTGGGACACAGACCGGACTGTGTTATTGATGCATTGAAAAAGGTCCTTGAAACTGGCACAAGTTTTGGTGCTCCAACTGAACTTGAGACAAAACTTGCCCGCCTTGTTATTGATATGGTGCCTTCCATGGAAATGGTAAGAATGGTAAATTCCGGAACTGAAGCCACCATGAGTGCGATCAGGCTTGCCCGGGGATATACTGGAAGGGATATTATCATAAAATTTGACGGGTGTTATCATGGTCATGCAGATACGCTTCTTATTGCAGCGGGATCAGGTGTTGCAACCCTGGGTATTCCGGGGAGTCCCGGTGTGCCTGATTCTGTTATTTCCAATACTGTATCCTTAAAATTCAATGATATTGAAGGATTTGTAAAATTTATGGAAGAAAAGGGCGACAGGGTTGCTGGAGTTATTGTTGAGCCTGTTGCCGGCAATATGGGTATGGTTCCTCCTGTTGACGGGTTTCTTGAAATATTGAGAGAATATACTTCAAAGTTTGAGGCAGTCTTGATATTTGATGAAGTTATGACAGGGTTCAGGGTGGCAAAAGGTTCTGCCCAGGGATTATTTAACATAACACCGGATCTGTCCTGTTTTGGAAAAGTTATTGGCGGCGGTTTGCCGGTCGGTGCATATGGTGGTTCAAAAGAAATTATGAATCATATTGCTCCTGTTGGGAATGTTTACCAGGCCGGGACCCTTTCCGGCAATCCTTTGGCAATGGCAGCAGGGATTGCAACGCTGACAGAGCTTCAAAAAAAGGGTGTGTATGAAGCGCTTGATAATAAGACTAAAAAGCTTATGAATGGGTTGCAATCTGCTGCCGACGATGCTGAGATACCTTTTAAAACTTGTCATTTGGGCTCTATGGCTGGATTCTTTTTTACAAGCATTGATGTATATAACTTTGATGATGCTAAAAAATGTGATCTGGATAGATTTGCAAAATTTTACAGGATTATGCTTGAAAAAGGTGTGTATCTTGCTCCTTCACAATTTGAAGCCTGTTTTGTTTCATTAGCACATTCTGATGAGGATATTGATCAGACGATTATAGCTGCAAGACAAACTATGGCTGCTCTTTAACCATAATGCTAAAAAATAGTATGCTAAAAAAAATACATTTAATTGCAGCATGTGGGACAGGGATGGGAACCCTTGCCTGTATTCTCAAACAGATGGGGTACATGGTATCCGGTTCTGACCAGAATGTTTATCCGCCCATGAGTGATTTTTTAAGTGAAAAGGGGATTTCGCTTTTTACGGGATATGACCCTTCAAATTTAGATCACAAACCTGATCTTGTGATTATCGGCAATGCTGTAACAAAACTCAATGTTGAAGCCCAGGCAGTGCTGCAAAGGGGTATTCCATATTTATCTATGCCCCAGGCGGTAAATAAATTTATTGCAAAGAATAAAAAAGTCATTTTAGTAACAGGAACCCATGGAAAAACAACCACTTCTTCTATCATGGCGCATATCCTGTTTGTGGCTGGAATGGATCCGTCTTTTATGATTGGTGGTATTTTAAAGGATTTTAATTCAAGCTTCAGAATAGGAAGCGGAGAATATATGGTGATTGAAGGGGATGAATATGATACTGCCTTTTTTGATAAAGGGCCTAAGTTTATGCATTATGACCCTGAAATAACCATTATGACTGGGATTGAATTTGATCATGCAGATATTTTCACAGGAATTGATCATATCAAGACTATTTTTTCTACTTTTGTTAAAAAAATAGAAAAATATAGTATAATCCTGGCCTTTAATAATAATGACAATTTAAAACAGGTCCTTGAAGGTTCTGTAGCATCTATTGAAACATATGGTGAACAGGCACAATGGTCTTTTTCAAACCATGTGCAGCAGAATTCAAAAACATTTTTTGACGTTCAAGGTCCTGATATAAAGATTTCCATTGAAACAAATATGGTGGGAGAGCATAACCTTCTTAATTGTCTTGCCTGTATTGCTGCGGCAAAAAAAATGGGAATCAGCGATAGAAATCTTTGCAATGCTTTAAAAACTTTTTCCGGCATAAAAAGGCGGCAGGAGATTCGTGGTATTAAACATGGGATCACGGTAATGGATGATTTTGCCCATCACCCCACAGCAGTCAAAGAGACGATTAAGGCTGTAAAACCATTTTATAAAAAGGGCAGGGTGATTGCTGTTTTTGAGCCCAGAACCAACACAAGTATGAGAAAATTTTTTCAAAACACATATCCGGATTCTTTTTTGGATGCTGATATGGCGTGTATCTGTGAACCAGGTATTAAAAAAAACATACCCCAAAAAGATAAATTTTCCACAAGACAGCTTGTAGCTGACATTGAAAAAAAAGGAATAGAGGCATATTATTTTGAAGACAGCGATGCAGTTATCCGTTTTCTGGTATCAAAATTAAAACAGGATGATCTTGTTTTAATAATGTCAAATGGGGGGTTTGATAATATCCATGTAAAATTGCTTGAGAAAATTGAATGAAAAAAAAGTTATACTTCGGGTTATTGGGATAGGCATTTTACATGCTGTTTTGTATTTATATATTGTTCCCTTTGTGATTTATCCAAAGTTTGGCAATAATGGATTTATATTTGTAGTTGTAGTTGCCGTTATTATTTCTATAGCTGTCCTGGGAACAATTTTATTAGAGAAAAAAAATTAAAGGAGATAAAAATGAGTGTTATTGAGAAAATAGAGTGGGAACCCAAATATAGTGTTGATATTGAAGAAATTGATACTCACCAGAAGAAAATGTTTGAGTTATTCAACCAGTTGATTGATGTTGATAAAACACAAGAAGATTCAAAAGAATGCATTAATATAATTTCTGATATGAACGAATATGCTAAATTGTATTTTAGTACAGAAGAAAAATACTTGAGGAAAAAGGGATATCCGGATTTTAAAGCCCATGCAAAGGTACATCGTCAATTTATTAAAACTTCTATCAGTTTGCGCCGCGAAATTGCGGATGACATAGCAAATCTAACAGATGAAGTTATAATGGAATTAAGAGACTGGTTGATAAATCATATACTTACTTTAGATTCTTTCTATGTTCCATTTTTAAGGATTAATGACTATATTGAAAAATCAAAACGAAAAAAATAATGTTTTTTATTGTTTTGGATAATGATTGTGGACTGACAGAACGATTCTATGACAGGCCGGAAATATCATGAGCCAAAATATTGCATTTGATCTGGGTGATTTATTTGAGCAACATTTTTTTTCAAACCTGGAT
>JABIYQ010000515.1 GCA_018702715.1 Desulfobacula sp.
ATTAAATCTGATTTGATCCTGATATTGTTTCCAGTTAAACTTAACTTAGAGCTTACGCCATTCCCCTGATCTGTAAAATCAGCAACAATATCCGATATTATTTTAGTATCAGCAAATATAAAGCTGTCTTTTTGACGTTGAATACTGCCTTTGCTCAGACTAAGACTGATTTGCCCGCTGGCTTTTAAAAGATTACCATTGAATCTGGCAATAAATTGAGGATCGTTCAAAATTCCTGCAATTGATTCATATTCAAATTCATGGGATTTTATTTTGCGGTTATTTATTCTTAAATCAAAATAATTATCCTTTTTTAAATCAAGGTTTAAGGAATATTCAATTTGAGTTACAGGCAGCATCTTATGGGAAATACCAAATGAGCCCGTGGCGTTAAGCTTTTGATTGTCGATTAATAAAGTCGTGGACAAATCTTTTAGGGAGGCTTTGATGGGTTGTATAAGGTTTGCCTCTGATAAATTTATTTTCCATTTCATTTTAGGAGAAGTTGTTTCTATATTAAAGTCAACCAGGCCTTTAATTTGTAAGCCATTTACTTTCTTTGAAATAAAGGGGGCAACATGTCCCAGATCAAAAGATTTTCCTTCAACCTTTATAAACTCAACACCCTTTTTCATATCATAGGTGATCTGGGTGCTAATTTTTTCTCCAAACGGATACAGATTTGTTTTTGCAAGGATCTTTTTATCCTTTGAGTGAATTTTTGAAAGCGCATCAAATGGAATTAAAAATTCATTATTAAATGCATTCAATACAATGTTAGAATTCTGCAAAATAATTTTATCCGGAAGAAGAGCCAAAAATGGCAATTCCTGCACGCTGATTTGATCTTTTGATGGTTTAAAAAATTTTAGTCCATCAATTTTAATTTGATTATTCTTATCTATACTTGCATTCAGGCTAAGACCGGATACAGTTATTTTATTAAGATGGATTGATGAAAAATTTTTAATATCATAGTCAATGTTTATTGAATCAATTAAAATTTTCTTATTGATACGAATTTTGGAAACAAATGTATTAAAGATGCCTATTTTTTGTATATCAAATTCAACATCATAGGATTCTGAAATTTTGGCAAGCCTTTTTTTGATCTGCGGTTCTACAATATTTGTAAGGTTAACCAATAAAAAAAGGCAAACAATTATAAAACCCAGGCAAAGCCATGCCGTTATTGTTATAATTTTTTTAAATCGCATTCTTTATGTTCACCCTCAGATACATGTCCCCTTTTACTCCATTTGGAACAGATTTACCCATTCCGGAAAGTTTTAACCGGGTTCCCTGTTTTACCCCTGGAGGAATTTTAACCCTGTATAGGGGTTTATAAAAACCCCATGGAATTGTCACCATTTTATTTGTACCCGCAATGGCCTCGATAGATGAGATATCAATATTTCCATGGAGATCAGGACCGTTCAGACTGCCTGAAGTAACAACCATCTGAAGCTTTGGGGTATATTTTTTAGTGGTAAACCGGGTAATTATTTGGTTTGAACCTGTTTGTGGCAAGTTTTTGTTAAGCTTAACCAGTGCAAGCCCTGCAATAAAACCGCCTATGTGTGCCCACCAAGCAATACCCGATCCTGCGCCAGTGCCTACAGCATTGATAAACTGAATTAAGAACCAGACCCCAAGAAAAATAAAAGCTGGTATTTCAACAAACCAGGGGAAAATGATGATTGGGATAACAGTCAAGATTCGTGCTTTTGGATACAGCAGGAAATAAGCTCCCATAACACCTGCTATGGCCCCGCTTGCACCAATGGTGGGGACCATGGATACGGGATTCAAAAGAAAATGAAAAAGTCCTGAGATAATGCCGCAAATCAAATAAAACCCCAGGAATCTTAACGCACCGAAATGCTCTTCAACGTTGTCACCAAATATATATAAAAACCACATATTTCCAATAAAATGCCAAAAACCGCCATGTAAAAACATATAAGAAAAAATGGAAAATAATTGATTGACCAAAGAAAAATGCCGCGTCATTTCATGGACCGTATATTTGGCTGGAACCAACCCATAAGAATAAAAAAAGACTTCATTATTAAATCCGATTTGAATCTGCAGAATAAATACCAGCACATTAATTCCCATTAGAATATAGGTCACAACAGGGAAACAATTAGAGGGTTGGTTATCTCGGATCGGTATCATTTAACCACCCGCAATATATGATTTTTTTCAAGATTATGTTTCAATTCTTTTAGAATTTCCATAACTGCATCTTCAATAGTACAATTATCAAGCCCTATCCTAGCGGAGCACTGTTTGAAAAGTGGCTGATTTTCTATATCAAATCCTAGGCGATGCCTTAAATATTCCAGCATTCCAAAATATAGAATGTTAATATTTTTGGGGTTAAACTTTGCAATAAAGGTCTTTGTTTTAAGCTTAAGATCCCCACAAATCAATTCAATCGCATCTTCCATCTTTTGGGGGAAGGCCTCTTTAATTATTTCTGAAGAAATGTATTTTTGAATCATCTTGTCCTGGCCCATATCAAGAAAAAAAAGATAGAGCGTGGTTTCAAGAATCGTTTTTACATCCATGTATATCCAGGGATGGCGGCTCAATCTAGGCCCGGCTACATTTAATACATGAATTTGATTTTCCATTATAAAAGATTTTAAAATAATGGCTGCTTCAAACTCCTCACAGCTTAAAAGGTCAATATAACAATTGGGTCTGCCCACTACCTTTGCAAAACTTTGGGTAAAGTTGGACCCGCCCGTAAGTTTACCCCGGGAAATAATCACAGTACCATGGGAATCAATGATATTTTGTTTTGTTCTTTCCCTGTAATCTTTTGTATCCATTTCCTTTAACTGGTATTTGTCCGGCAAAGGTCCTTGTTCCGTTAAGCGGCCTTTTGGTATCCATCCGCCATGGTCAATATTGAATTTAATGGCGACATCAAGTGCAGACTGATCGGCTCCGGTTTGTCCGCCTGAAATTATTTTTTTCAACATTTTAATTATGTCCAACCTTTACAAAAATCCTTTTCTATCATAACAGTAAGGGGTATAACTTCAATAGTATTTTATAATTATTAAAAATTAATAAAGCCTGACCCATGAACGTACCGTCAAAAAAAGAATGTTTTAGATTAATAAAAAAAATGACCATGATGGATCATATTATTGATCATTCCATAATGGTTTCCAATGTGGCATTGTTTTTAAGTCTTGAGCTAAAAAAGCATTCTCATGCTATTGATTACAGACTGGCAACTTCCGCTGCATTACTTCATGATATAACAAAAACCAGAAGTTTTGATACAAAGGAAAATCATTCTGAAACCGGCTGTAGAATGTTAATAGAGCTAGGATATCCTGAAGTAGGGGATGTCATCCGTCAACACGTCATCCTAGATTCTTATAGGAATAATTCCTCTGTTTCCGTGCAGGAAATAGTCAATTATTCCGACAAAAGGATATTACATGACAAAGTGGTATCTCTGAATAAAAGACTGGAATATATAAAAGTACGATATGGGACCAAAATAGAATTTAAAGATCGTATAAAAATCATGTGGAAGAACACTTTAAACCTGGAAAATAAAATTTTTAGTCAACTTGATATAAAACCAGATCAATTATCAGCCTGTGTTTCAAAAAAAATTAAAAAGGAAGACTGGATTTAAGATTTTGATATTTTAGAGCAAGATGCAATGTCACAGGACAGGCTTTTAATTTTATATTTTATAGCCTGTACTTTCTTTCTTTGCTCTTTTTTTTCATCATTTTTTAAATAAAAAAGTTTATCCATTTCCTCTTTAAAAAACTGATATTGCTTGAATTGTTCTTTTGTCTTTTCTTTAAAATCTCTTGTGGCAGCCTCAATCAACGGGAAAAAATATCCTGTTTTCAAATTCATGTGGTATTGTTCAAATTGATCTATTATTATTTTTTGGTTTTCTTTTTTTATTTTTAAGGCTGCTGTTTTTAATCCAGGAGAAAATGAAACACCAGATTTGCGGTTAAATAATGCAGACAATATTTGGGACAGGGTCTGCAGGCTAAAACCGGTGAATACATTGGTCTTGATTCTTTTTGTATATTTTGCCTCAAAAATTATGGATGGCAAATTAAGACCCATTATTTTTTTTATATTACCAATATCAACAGACGTCTTAAAATCAACTTTGGGATGAGTCAATTTTGAGTCGGTTTCAAACTGTGAATAGTGTTCGGGTTTTAACAAGTCGATCTGGTATGAATCAAATAAAGATTGAAAATATAAAGTTATTTTTGCTTCCTGGTCTTGAACAAATCTTTTTAATTCGGGTTTAACTTCCTCTATAACAAATAAGTCTAACCCGCGTTTAAAGTCCTGAAACATTAAATACAAAATTTGATTAAAGCCTGATGCATTTGTCTTTGATTTATATTTTTCCACATCAAGGACCATTGTCAGAATATGGTTCTGAACCTTTTGTAAGATGGCTTTGTCATCATGGATAAACATATTTTTTAAATTGGATTCAATGTCCTGTTTTAAACCTTTGACAACTCCTTTAAAGGAATTGTCAACAATAGCTTCCAAACGGATGGAATTGTTAACTACATTATCCAAAGTCTTTTTTGCAGATTCTTCCTTTGCCTTGTCAAAAGAAAGCAAATCAAGATAAATATCAATCTTTTGATCCAATTGGTCAATTATAATATCAAGACGTTTCAAATGATTTGAGATTAAAATCTCATGCCTGTTTTTATCTATGACTTGTTTAAACAAAGAATTAAATTCTTGAGTTTTCATGTCACAGTATTGAACAATTTTTTTTTCTTCCTGCCAAAATTTTAATCGGTTTTTATCTTTTTTATTTAATTTGGATTCAAGATTTAAAAAAAGATTATATAGCGAAGAAAAAGAAAATATTTGAGGATGAATCTCTAAAAAGTCAAGGGTCTGTTGAATGCTTGTTTCTATTTTTATCAAATCATCAAGATTTTCATGCTCAGTTAAATCACAATTATTGATAAAAATAATATTTTCGAGAAGCCCTAAATTTTTAATTTGATTTAAAAACGTAATATCCGACTGTCTTAATCCGATTCGAGAACTGATGCAATAGATAATCAAATTTGATGATTCAAGATAAGTTAAAATCTGCTCCAGCTGAGCCGGATCAGTTGAATCAGCTCCCTGGCAATCGGCAATTTCCAAATTGGGATCCAATGATTTACCAAAAACATCAATGCAGACATCCTTTAAGTAAAATGCAATATTCGGATCAGAAGTATAGGCCTTATGTTTATCAAACTCTCTTGATTTAAAACGGATAATGTTCTCATCAGCATTAACCAGGTCCTTGCATTTGTCAAACCCTAAAATTGCATATTTAATTAATAGGATTTCAGGTCGTATTTGAGCCTTTTTATCTGGGAAATCTTGAATAAGGGTTTGATATGCTTTTTTTAGATAATTTCTGTCATTTTTTCTTCTGATATCAAAATTGTTCAATAATTTATTGTCTGTTCCTTCATCTGGAAAAAACAATAAAGCGTTTTGTATTTGAAAATTTATGTCATCCCAGGATTTAAAATAAAAGGTTGCCTGGTTTTTCCTCCCCTTTCGAATTCTTGTGGTAATCGAGGTGATAACCCCTGCCCCTCTCTTAACCAATTCCTTTCCAACCAGGGAATTTACAAAGGTACTTTTCCCAGATTTAATAACACCGACAACAGCTATTTTCAGTCGCCCTTCACTGATATATTCCGGAATCCTGCGACAGTTTGTTTTGTATGTATTAAATGATTGATCCCACAATTGCGGGATATCTTCCACCAATTGAAAAATAATTAGTGCATCCTTAACTATTTTTTCAATTGAATTTTTTGAGATTGTTTTATGTGTCATGATTTTAGCATAAGAAAATTTTATATCATCATCAATGCTTTCTCATATTTCAAATCAGTACCTGTTGAAAAAATAATTTCTTTAGATAAAGGGCAGGTCAACCAGGCTGAATCACTCAATTCATTATCCAATTGCATGGGCCCCCATCCTGCACATCCCAGTATCACCATAAAGGACTTAGGGCCTTTTTGAAGAGCAATAGCCTCAAGGATATCCCTTGAATTACTCAAGGCCAATTTGTCAGTAACTCTTAAACTTTCATTCCACTCAAAGGGAAGGCCATGGAGAACAAAGACTCCACTTGGCTGGACCGGTCCGCCAAGATATATTTCAAGGCTATCAACACTCTTGTCACATTTTATTTCCAAATCCTCAAACAATTCCCTTCCTGTAAGAAGCGGATGTACCTTATTTATAATAAAACCAAGGGCACCGAATTCATTATGTTCACACATGCATGTCACAGTCTGGGAAAAATTGGGATCTGGAAGCCCGGGTATTGCAAGGAGAAATTTTCCTTTCATGCTTTGTGAGATTTCATCTGTCATGTACAAGCTCCATACTTAATTAGGGTATTACAACCATTTGGTATGCATATTTAGTAAAAAAACAGTGTTAAATATTTTTATTTGCTTTGCAATAGTTTTTGTCATCAAAAACCTGTTTTATAGTAAAGATCAATCTTCTTTTCTTCCATAAACATCATCAAACCTGACAATATCATCTTCACCCAGGTAAGAACCGGACTGAACTTCAATGAGTTCAAGCGGTATCTTTCCTGGATTCTCTAAACGGTGCAGAGTTCCTAAAGGGATATAAGTGGATTCATCTTCCTTGAGAAGCATCTGCTCTTCTCCTTTTGTTATTGTGGCTACCCCGGAAACAACCGTCCAGTGTTCTGCCCGATGAAAATGCTTTTGCAGTGATAATTTTGCTCCGGGTTTAACTGTTATTCTCTTGACCTGAAATCTGTGTCCGAAATCCACAGATTCATAGCTGCCCCAAGGTCTGTAAACTTTCCGATGGCTGACTACCTCATTTCTTGTTTGATCCTTTAATTGTTTTACAATTTTTTTAACATCCTGAACCTGGTCCCGGGGAGATACCAGAATAGCGTCCTTTGTTTCCACAATAACAAATTTTTCAACGCCGACTGCTGCAATAAGGCTGCTTTCAGAACTAATATAGGAGGATTTTACATCATGGGTTACCACATCCCCCTTGATGACATTCAGATTTTCATCCTTTTTTCCCGCCTGCCACAGTGCATCAAACGAACCCAAATCATTCCACCCGGCTTTAAAGGGAACCACTATTCCTTTTGATGTTTTTTCCATTACAGCATAATCAATAGAGTCAGACGGAATGTCTTTAAATCCTTCAAGACTTAATCTAAAAAAATCAAGATCCTGAACACCAGCCTCTATCAACCCTTTACAAGGCATCATAATGTCAGGTGCATGTTTCTCAAGCTCCTTTATAATTACAGATGCCTTAAACATAAACATTCCTGAATTCCAGCAATATGATCCGGAATCAAACAATTTTTTGGCGGTTTCAAGATCCGGCTTTTCAACAAATTCCTCTATTTTACACGCACCCGTGCCCGATTCTAAAAGGTCTCCCTTTTTAATATAGCCATATCCTGTTTCAGGAGAATCCGGAATAATGCCAAATGTTATTAAATTATTCTTCTGTGCAAAGTCATGTCCTGCCTTTATGGCATTATGGAATTCAATTACTTCTTCAATCACGTGGTCTGCAGGTAACACCAGAAGTATTGGATCTTTTTCATCTTCCATTGCTTGCAAAGCCGCAAGGGCAATTGCAGGAGCTGTATTTCTTCCAACTGGCTCCAGAATAATTGCTAAAGGGTCTATCTGGATACTTCTTAATTGTTCCGCTGCCATAAATCGATGATCTTCATTGCATACGATAATGGGAGAACCTGTCGTTTCCAGCCCTTCAAGCCTTAATAGCGTATTTTGCAGCATGGTTTTTTCATTATAAATATCAATGAGCTGTTTTGGATAAAGCTGTCTTGACAATGGCCACAGTCTTGTGCCTGAACCTCCTGCTAAAATTACGGGAATGATCATAATATCTCCTTGAAATTTTTATTTTTGTGCAGTGAACACATTAATTTTCAACCCATGATTTACAGGGTAAGAATCCATCGCCCTGACATGAAAACCTGCGTCTGCCAACCAGGCCATAATTTTCTCTTTTTCAAATCCATACCATGATCCTCCCATGATCTCATTGATATTTTTCTGATCATGTTTTTGAAAATCAGACAGGATGAAAAAACCTTTTGGTTTAAGAACCCTGTAGGCTTCCGCAATTGGAAGTTGCGGTTGTGAAATATGGTGTAACACCATATTCATTATAGCCGTATCAATTTCTTTGTTTTTCATTGGAAGATATTCTAGCTCCCCTAATCTTAACTCTGCATTATTTGTTCCTGAAAGCCTCAACCTTGCCTGCTCCAGCATCTCAGGGGAACTGTCGATCCCAATAAAATTATTCGTTATTTCCTTGGAAAGCTGGTCAATGAGTTCGCCGGTTCCACAACCCAGATCGGCAATCTTGCCTTTAAAAATAACTTTTGCCTTAATCATGGAATTCAGATCAAAATTGCCAAACACATCTTTTTTCAATCGATCCCACTGGGGTGCGATATGTTTAAAAAACCGCTTTGTTCTATTTTGACGGATCTTGATCATTTCCCTGGATTTTTCC
>JABIYQ010000561.1 GCA_018702715.1 Desulfobacula sp.
AGAAAATCAATATAAAATTTTTAAAATTACACTGCATCATTTTTTTTACATGTATAGGGTAGCTCTCAGGTAAATCTGGTTTATATCAAAATCATAAAACACATAATTTGAACTGCTTTGATAATAAAGATATCCCAAATCAAAAAACATCCAATCCCTGGGCTCAAATTTTATTGCCGGTGCAATGCCTAAAACATCATCATTCCTGTTAAAGCCATTGTACTCATTACGCTTATAAAACATACTCAGACTGGCAGACCATTTTTCAGTGAATTTCTGCCCCAGAGTAACATCAGCACCAGTTGAAAGAAAACTTGAAGCACCGGCCATATCAGATTCGTGGAATTTCCGGTATCCCGTTGCCTGAATTGAGCGTTTAGCATTTAACTCATGTTGCAGTCGCAGTTCAAAGGAAATACCGTCTTGATCTTTGACCGCTGGTGAGTTAAAATCCTTTTGTATATACCCTAATTTAACGATCCCGTTTGTTTTATCGGTTATTTCCCAATTCGCACCTGCATAGTACCTATTTTCAATACTGTCATTTATAATAGCGGAATCAAATTTAATATCTGAATAATTATATTCCGTAAAAAGATCAACTTTGGTCCAGAATTTGTAAAATAAAGCTATGCCATATGATATGTCATTCCTGTCTCTATCAGAAACAATAGTTTCTTTATAATCCAGGCCGTAATTTGATAAAGACAATTGAATTTTGAATTTCTGCGAAGGTGGATCATAGGTTGTGATAAAATCAATCAGATTATCCTGATGCCTGTAAAGTGTATCTGACAAACCATCTCCGGAGATTTCTTCTCTGGCATTAAAAATACCAATTAAATCAAAGGATAATCCAAAATTCAAATTATACTGAAAAAGAGCTTCAGCTTTGTGATTTATATGATCATGTTTGGAATATTCGGAAATAAAGACGAATTCAGGTGAATATAAAAAATAAGTCTGGTAACGTCTGGTGCCGCCTTCAGGCTTGACGCGGCTCAAGTGAAGTCCACCGGCAGAAGTTATGGTTGTATCGATTTGTAATTGTTTTACTTTGTTTCCAGGGAATACAAGCCAGATCCCCGGGGTTATGGTACTGATAAGTGATGACTTTTTATTTGAATTAGTGGCAAAAAGATTGTCAGTATAGAGTTCTTCAAGAATTATAAAAGGGTGAAATATACCACCGCCCTCTGCGCCGAGAATATCAGAACTTATACCTCCTTCAGTCTGCCCACCAGGTACCGAACCTCCAGGTACTGAACCTCCAGGAATTGTCTCTGATCCTCCAGGTACTGACCCTCCAGGGATTGTTTCTGACCCTGAAGGAATTGTCTCTGATCCTGAAGGGATTGTCTCTGATCCTGAAGGGATTGTTTCCTGGCCAATGGGAGTAGAATCCGCAGCATAGGCAAATTGGAATATTATGGTAATAGAAAATACCATCAAAATTAGTTGGATGAACTTTTTATTACTTTTCATTTTGTACTCCATTATGATGTCACAAAATTGAATTGTTCATTTAAAAATTCAAAAACAGATTTGCCATAATCATAATATATTGATTGAAAAACAGCTTAATATTTACCAGGATATATTGTCAATAGAAAAAAGCCTTGAAAGGTCAATTAACAAGGCTTTTTATTAAATTTCCAAAGTGAATTTCAATGGATTATCAGTCGTGTCCGGATCTCCTTATTCAACTTTTATCCAAGGGTTTGATTTTATAAAGTTTTCTCCAGTTCTTATATGGTGCTTGGACTAAATGGTTTTGGATCTTTTCTAGGGGAGATGCTTCCTACCCGGCCCGGAGCTGCTGTTGCAACAGGGGTATACCCTAATCCAATGTCTTTTAAGCATGGTGTCTGGGCAATTTCATCACTGGAATAAATAGGATCACATATGGCAGTTAAAGTTTTTGCATCTGCAACCGCTTTTGCAAGAACCTGTTTGTTGATATCGCTTTGAGTGGAGTACATGCAAAGTTGATCCAGTTCGATTTTCCCACCATGGCCGAGTACCTTTTTAATAACAGAGTAGGGACTATATCCCTGGTCCACAGCAATTTTTATTACCTCGCCAGGAGGGGCGGATGACTCCATTGCATTTTTAATGGCATTATCCAATGCAGAAGTGTCGTTAGTTGCGTATCCTAATCCTGAATATTGGCCCGTGGTTTTTATCCGCCCTTGCTGAAGGGCTTCTACATATTCTTGCTCCCAGTCATTTGCCGGTAAACCGTCCTCTGAGATTTCTGTTACAACGCCCTCTGAGCCTTCAGGCACAACACCTTGTGAACCTTCCGGTACAACGACCTGTGAACCTTCCGGTACAACTTCCTGTGTAAAGGCGACATTTGAAAAGACAGTCAATCCGATTATCAGTATGCTTGTTGTCAATATTTTTTTCATCATAGCTTCCAACCTTTTCTAAAATATTTCGTTGTGTCTTGCTTAACCGTTGTATGCATTTTTATAAAGCAATTAGTGTGCCAGGTCCAAGACATTCACTTTGTAAGCCAGACGAAAATATTAATTGAACAATTATGTAACAATTTATAACTTTTATTTCTCAATTTTGTGAAAATATTTTTATTCAACATTATTGGGTTCCCCTCTCTAACTCTCTTAAAAAGGAAAGAATTTCCATTGAATTTTTATTTCTGCCGTTGCCATAGGAGCTAAAAGCAATCCCGGTCTGGTAGCGGTAACTTTGTTCCGGGTTTTTTGATATCCATTTGACATCGGCAATGATCTCAGGCTCAATCTGCATTCCTGGGATATTGACCTTTACTATCAGCCGGGCACCTACTGCAAGCCTCTGATCGCACAAAAAATTTACGCCTCCCCGGCTCATATTGATGACCGGATAATAGTCATCTGTATATTTGCTTCGGCCGAAAAAACGGGGTTTGTTTTTATAATAAATAATAGTGCCCGGGATACTGAACCTTTTGCAGCTTCTTTTTTTCAATGCAGGGCCTCCCTTCAAATGCTTTATGCAATAGTCTAATATTATACAATATTAAAATAACATATCAACTTAAAAAATGTTTAAAGAAGCTTTTGAGGTGCTGTTTGACAAATATAGGTTTATATTATGACGAAATATGTCACATTCTTATTATATATAACCACCTGCCATTGAGAACCATATAGCCTTGCTGATAATTTCACGATGGGTGATTTACCAGAGCCGTTCTCACCTGCAAGAGCAATAGTTTCTCTTGATTTTATAGAAAAATTTACACAATTAATAACATTTTTTACATAATTCTGGTAAAAAAAACTCATATTTTTAAACTCAAGGCTTATTTTTCGGTTGTAAATTCTATTTCTGGTACATTAGAGGGAATTTCTGGTTCAGGGCCTGGGGTTTCAGTTTTAAAATTCATAAGGCTGGGATAAGAATAAATTACCATGTCTTCCAAGGTGATCGTTCCCTGGCAGTCTTAAAGGTAATATACACAAAACAAAAAAAAGACAGCGAGCTTTTAAAGCCCTCTGTCTTTTAAAAAAAATAGCATAAAAATTTATATCAAATCAATTTTTCTTCATTAAGCCAACTGCGAAAACTTAATTGCCTAATGCAGATTAATTATCCTTGGCCGTTTTCATCGCCTTGGCCAGTCCAAGATTTCCATCCACCACTCACATTTAAAACAGTTTCATTTGTTTCTGCAAAACTTATTACTTTAAGTTCAGGTTTCACCCATTCTTTTGTCGAAGTAGGTTCCATTTTTATAACTCCATTTATATGGTTTGTATATTTCGTATATTTAATTTGTGCAACAACCATACCACATTAAACCAGAAAAAAAAATATTAAGTTTAAAAATTAATGATTTAGGTTATTTATGAAAATAGTATCTTAGTAAATTTCAAACAGATTTTTTGTTATAATTTTACTAAAAAACCCAATTTTAACAATTTTTCCACAAGTTCAACCACATCCTCTTTTATATGATCAAATGAAATATTAAAGTCTTTTGCTGTTTCAGCGATAACAGTATCAAGAGATTTTGTGCCGTCTAATTTTTCCCAGATGGCAATTCCAGTGACATTTAAGGAGAACATCTCAGCATCAAGATCTCCAATTCCATCATTAAGCGGAACTATTATAAGGTCGTCTTCAATTTTTCTTGTAATGACCTGGTCAGAAGTTTTGTAATATGTTTTTAAGTTAACAGCCATTTGACCTCATGTTTTTATCTTTATGAAATAATTCATCTATTAATTCACATATTTCGCCGGATAAATCAAATTTTGTTTTATAGCATTGTGTACTATTAATAATTTCTTCAAGTGTTTTAAGGGTTGAAATCCACTCCTGTCCACTCAAAAAGGGCCTCACAAGGGATGTGATAAGGTCCTGTAATATTTGGCTTCTATTCTCAATTTTTTGAATGGAATTATTTTTTGATTTCTCAAGAAACAGAATGGCTTTTAAAGGAGCTATAGCTGGCGAGACATCCGGAACAGTTCCATGGCACCAACTGCCATATATGTAAAATTCTTTATTTTTTTTAATAAACATTCTGTCATCGCATAGTATTTCAAACCCTTTGTTTTTCAGCATTTGTGAAAGCGTACTCTTTCCAGCACCTGATTCTCCTGTTATCAATATACCATTTCCATAAATATCAAATCCATTTGAATGAAGAATAAGTCCTTTTCTATTGCACAAAAGCTTTGAAAAAAGAATCTGATCTGAATTGAAAAGTGTCAAAGCCTCAAAACAGCCATTTTTATATTTTTTCTCATCAATGCCGGGTGAATAGGTATGAATTATAGAGTGGTCTTTATTAAATATGGCGGTAGCAGGATGTCCTATATCCATAGGATAAACAGGTGTGTATTTATAAATCCAATAGTTTTCAGATTGTATAATGTGCCATTGCGCATTTTTATAAATTTCTTTTTTAGAGGAGTCTAAATATTGTGAGAGATCCGGCAAGTGAAAATGTTGGTAGATAGTGATATTCTCCCTTCCAGGCCCTTTGACTTCAAACAGCTTAAATTTTGGGTGAAATGTATTTTCATTAAAGGGAAAATCTGAGATCACCTTAATAGTTATCCCCACAGCTTTGTAATATTTAATATTGGTTTTCATTTTATGAGTATTTGAACACATTGTAGTTATTTATGGCCTGACCGGAAACCCGTGTTTGGGCGAAAAATTTCCCATATACAAGGCGCAAGAAAGTTTGAAACCGGAGTGTACTCCTGTACATGAGGATTTCAAACTTTTGCAGCAACGCAGTAGATGGGTGAGTTTTCGTTCAAACACTATTTATATTAGTTTGTTAATCAATCGGCACACCAAAGTCAATATTTTATATCTGCTGAGAAAAGCCATTGTTTTTTTATAATCATTTAAATAAAGGAAACTGTTTCGTAAAAGTCGTTTCGGACCTTGAAAAGTTTTCCTTGCTAGAATAATATTTTTTACAATACCGTGGATATCTTTATCATCACAATACCCATCGTGATAATAAACGTTGTCGCCTTTTAAGAGATATTGTTTATTTTTAATTTTAATCACCCTGTGAATGACAAGATAACCTTCCACAGGGTTAATAAATGCAATTATATCTCCTATTCCAGGCTTTTTTCCCCTTGTGAAAGGTTTAATTATTAAAGAATCACCATCGCAGATAAAGGGTGACATGCTCATCCCCTTTGCAGTAAATTTAAAAGAGACTTGCTTTTCACAGGTTTTTTTAAGGAGACTGGCAATCTGTTTACTTGAAAGTAATATCTTGTTTAATTCAATTTTCAACGAGTCTCCATCTTAAAAATCACGTTGTTTTATCTCCCAGCCCCTGTCAAAACAGCCTTGGCAGTCAGCACCAGGATCTTGAAATCATTAAAAAGAGACCAGTTGTCAATATACTGCAAATCCAGTTTCATCCAGTCTTCAAAACTCAGTTCATTCCGCCTTGGTGCAATCTGCCACAGACACGTCATTCCGGGCTTCATGGACAAACGCCTCCTTTGCCACACTGAATATTCATCAACTTCTTTGGATATTGGCGGCCTTGGCCCTACAAGGCTCATCTCACTTTTTAATACATTAAAGAGCTGGGGCAGTTCATCCAGACTTGTTTTCCTCAGAAAAGTACCCACCCAGGGAATAATTCTTGGATCATCCTTGATTTTAAATGCAGGCCCGTCCGCCTCATTCATCTCTGCAAGCTCTTTGAGCATTTCATCTGCATGTTCAATCATTGTCCTGAACTTATACACCATAAAAACTCTGCCGTTCATTCCCAGGCGTTCCTGTTTATAGAAAATTGGTCCTTTGGAAAATATTTTTATGGCAAGACCAATACCAATAAAAACCGGCAGCAGGATAATGGTCAAAATAAAAGCGCCCAGAAAATCACCCACATGTTTGATTAACATTTTACCTTCATTCTGGGGGGTTGATTGAAGGGCCATGGTGTGAACCCCTAGAAATTCTTCAAAATTGACAGCCGCTATATTGGGCCTGTACATAAGGTAATGCAGTTCCCAGTCAGGAACAATCCTGACCTTAATGCCCATGCTTTCAGCAAATGCAAGATATCGGTCCCCGTTTTTTAATTTTTTAAGAGACATGGCAAAGATCAGTTCATCGACAATGTTATTCTGCAGATATTCTTCAAGGTCTTTGACAAGGCCGATCACCTTATGCTCATTAAAAACCGATTGCCCAAGTTTTTCTTCATCCACTTCAAAACAGCCCAGAACCATATATCCGGTAGCTTTGTGTTTTTCTACCACTTCGATAACCTGCCGGGCCCGTTCTTTACTCCCGACAATAAGAATGTTCTTTGTATTAAGCCCATCTGTCCTGACTTTTTCCAGGATTTTGAAAATTATAAACTTGGATAAAGTCAGCAAAGAAACATTAAGAACCAGAAAAATACCCATTAAAAGACGACTGACACCCTGGATTCTAAGAAGATACATAGTAATGCTTACCAGTATAATTCCCATGAAACAGGATTTTAGAATAGTGGTGAAAAACTGCCAGAATTCTTGCTCGCGATAGGACATATACATGTCCATCCACTTAAAGGAAATAAACCAGGCAATAATAATCAGTAGAAGAATAATATAATAGTTTGGATCGTTGGAAAGATTACTCATTGATCCCGGCAACAGGTTCCTTTTAATAAAATAGGCTACAATAAATGAAAAACCGGTAATACCAATATCAATTGTTTTCTGCATATCTAAAATAAATGAGCTGTGTTCATTAAGCATTTATTAACGCTTCCTTTATTTTGTTTTTTTAAATAATAGTAAAAAAGGGTTAAAAATGTAGTAGAGATATATTTTTTTAGATTTTGATGAAATATTATAGCGTAGCCGAAGCTCTCCTTTTGATGGGAAAATTCTTTTAACAAGTATATTGAATACTGTTTTTAACTCAATAAGCAATACTGTATAAAGCATCATTCGCTGATGTTGTTTTTGTATACCTGAAAAAATACCAGAAAAAACTAAGGTCTTGAAAAAGTTATATCCACAATATTCTTTTTCAATAATTTTTTTTGGAATATTGGTATTGAACATATCTTTAAGCAGCCTTAGTGTGAAAACAACAAGCTTTTTCATTTTATAGTGACTGGCAACATTAATTAATCTGTCCCAATTAATGTTATCCACATTCTGCTCGATTATACCACCCAATAATATAAAAAAACGCAAAGGATGGAAACAATGGTCAAAGAGTCGGAAAATATTATAAAGTATATATTGTTCTATGGCGAGTGCAAACGTATTGATTCCATTCCATTCAAATTCTTTTGATCCCTGCCACCAGAAATCCGCTGGAATGCTAAAATATCTTTTCACTAAGTTCCAGTGGACTTCCAATAATAAGTTATTTTTTCTGAAGATTAAATGATAGTGGTTGGAAAGCAAATCCTGCTCAGAAGTTTCTTGGATTTGAGTAAAACCGCCATGATCGCAAAGAGTTTTTTTGGATTCCGATAGTTTCGACGGGTGGACTAATAT
>JABIYQ010000584.1 GCA_018702715.1 Desulfobacula sp.
ATATGGGGGATCGCCATCATCAAATGAGCCAAAGCTCCATTACTGAATATTGGAGATTGAGTTCCCAGGCTCCCTAAAATTTTTTATATCCTTTTGTTCGTACCCCGGAAAAAATTTTCAGAATGGGATGAATATATTATAAAAATTAATACAGGGAAATGGCCGGGCATAATGCCCAGGGCAAATATAATTGAATCAAAAATCCAAATTTAAAAAAAGGTTGTATACCATATACGGGGTTGCCCAAAACTTTTAAAAAACCCAGACTATGAATACTAATGCGCACCGGTCAAATCTTGAATGCAGCCACTACTGAAAAAAGAAGTCAACGCCTTTTCAATAAAAAGCCTTCCCCCATAATGATAGACATGTGGCTCGCTTTTTTGCTAACTTAAAAGCCTATCCAAAATTAACTTAACCTTGTGTCCAATATTCTGGAGGAGGATCATCGAGGGACTGTTCAAAAACTGTTGTTGGCCATCGCGGTAAGTATGGGTATTTTTCTAAGAGCTTAATGGGTATTAGCCGTGGGCTGGCAACCCTTTATGGAAATTATCCTGACAGACACCAGCGTCAGTTCGGTGCCTGCCAGATCTCACTTAAATTACTTTATACGGTTTACCATATTTTAATCAAACGCCATTTCTGTTTTCCACTCTTTCCAGACATTGCCGACCAGTTCAGGACCGGGTTTAAGCGTCATCTTGCCCGGTTTCCATCCTGATGGTGTTGCTTCTGTGCCTTTTGACTCTCTGACGAGTTGAAATGCCTGGACCTGTCGGAAAGTTTCATTCACATTTCTTCCCACCGGTGGTGTGAGCACCTCATATCCCTGTACGATACCATCAGGATCAATAATAAAGCGCCCTCTGGTCTCAACACCTGCGTCTTCATCGTACACACCGAAAATCTGCCCAACTTTTCCACCGGCATCAGACAGCATGGGAAACGGCACACCGCCTTCGACCATTTTTGACAATTCTTTATCGTCCCACATTTTATGAACAAACATACTGTCAATACTCATAGATATAACTTCCACACCCAATTTTTGAAAATCTTTGTGTTTTTCAGCAACTGCTGAAATCTCAGTCGCTCAGACAAAGGTAAAATCACCAGGATAAAAACAGAGTAAAACCCACTTCCCTAAGTAATCAGAAAGCTTCACGTTAATAAAACCACCATTCTGGTACCCTGGCGATGTGAAATCCGGTGCTTTTTTCCCAACCTGAATCATATTTTTTATCTCCTTTTGAACGATTTGTTTTTCTTCTGGTGTTTCAGTTACAGGTTCTCCAACTGGCCCTCCTGTCGGCCTCGCACATCCAGCCTTAACTTCTTCTGCCATAAACCCTCCATTATTAAATTTCGATTTAAATAATATAATTCCTATATTTCTACTATCCTTATTTAATGGTCACCTTAAGAATTATATTACACTTGGTAATATAGTGACTGGACTATTCATTTATTTTCCCTGCATGATGGCTTCTACGTCAGCATCAGGTTCTGTAATCAATTTTATGTCAAAATTTTCAACCAGTACATTCAAAACAGTTGGAGAAACAAAAGCGGGAAGTGTGGGTCCAAGACGGATACCCTTTACACCCAAGTGAAGCAGTGCAAGAAGAACGGCAACCGCTTTTTGTTCATACCAACCGATATCAAAAGAGAGGGGCAAATCATTTATATCATCAAGTTCAAATACTTCTTTAAGCTTAAGAGCAATCACGGCAAGTGAGTAACAATCATTGCACTGACCTGCATCAAGTACCCTTGGAATCCCACCGATATCACCAAGATCCAGTTTATTATATCTGTATTTTGCACATCCGGCAGTTAGAATGATGACATCTTTTGGCAATTTTTCAGCAACTTCAGTAAAATAATTTCTTCCTTTTTGACGTCCGTCACAGCCTGCCATGACAACAAATCGCTTGATGGCACCTGATTTCACTGCATCCACCACCTTGTCTGCAAGGGCCAGTACCTGGTTATGTGCAAACCCACCGACAATTTTACCGGTTTCAATTTCTTTTGGTGCACTGCAGGTTTTCGCAAGTGCAATGATATTGGAAAAATCTTTTGTACCACCATCAGCCCTGTCCGAAATATGTTTTACACCGGGATAGCCAACCACACCCGTAGTAAAAACCCTGTCTTTGTAGGTATTTTTCTTTTTCATGGGAATGATGCAGTTTGTGGTCATGAGCACAGGGCCGTTAAAGGATTCAAAATCTTCATTCTGATGCCACCAGGAGTCTCCATAATTGCCTTTAAGATGGGCAAATTTTTTGAAGGAAGGATAATAATTGGCTGGCAGCATTTCACCATGTGTATAGACATCCACCCCGGTTCCTTCGGTCTGTTTTAACAGTTCTTCCATATCTTTAAGGTCATGTCCTGAAATCAGTATTCCAGGATTTGTATCCACACCAATATTCACTTCGGTCAACTCGGGGTGACCATAGGCAGTTGTATTGGCTTCATCAAGGGCTGCCATGGTGGTCACAGCCATCTCACCAGCCTTAAGCACCATACCGACCATTTCATCAACAGACAGATTCTGGGTAGTGGAGTTTAGCGCTTCAAAAATAAAATCAAAAATTTCATCTTTTTTAACCCCTAAAACTGCTGCATGATCTGCATAAGCGGCAATTCCTTTTAATCCAATGACCAAAAGTTCACGAAGGGATCGAACATCCTCATTTTCTGTGGCAAGAACACCTACTGTTTCAGCCTTGGCTTGGAACGAAGCAGCATCATTAGAATACCAGGTGGCACTTTCATGAAGATTTGTTCCCACTTTGTCTTTTACTTTTCCATAAAGTTCTTTTTTAACTTTCTGGGCCTGCAAAATCCATTCGTTCAAACTTTCTTCATCAAAGTTTGCATTTGTTATGGTGGTAAAAAGAGCCTGCGCAGCAAACAATCCTGCTTCTTTAGGTGTTGCTGCCCCCTTAGCTTTGGCTGCGCTGGCGATAACACCAATCCCTTTCAGGTTATAAATTAACAAATCTTGAAGATTGGCTGTGTCATTCTCTTTTCCGCACACGCCTTTAATGGTACATCCTTCATTTTTCGCTGTTTCCTGACATTGAAAACAAAACATTTAATATCTCCTTCATATTTATAGTTGTCAAACAATTAATCTTTACATTCTGGTGTGAGCTTCCCGCTGGCGACACTGATAATCATCTATGTTGTTCTCCTTTAAGTACTATGCCTTGCCTGTGGGATGAAAGTTTTTTTCATGTGCTCAATCAATTTTTGAGCCTCCTTTCTGCCAGGCACGACTGGAAATTGCATTAATACGCCAAGCCCCTCGTATACTTCATGAAATTTTTCTATTTTGCGTGGGCTTGCGATAACACAATTTATCATTGGATTTGTCATAATAACTTGTTCAATGAATGTTCTACCTTCCATGTCTGGCAGGTTTTCATCAACAACTATAAGATCATTGGGTTCTTCCATAAGCATGTACAAGGCTTCGACTCCGGTATCACTCCAATCCGTTTTAATTCCATTTTCAACCAATACGCTTTCAATACCTTTAAAAATATCTTTTTCCCTGCTTATGATAAGTGCATTAAGCATTTAAATGATGACTCCGTTTAATTTATTTTTGGTGACTATCTATTCCATGGACCCTTTCTAAATCTCTGGCCCTGGCCTCGGTTATGTCTGCAAAGATTATTTTCGCGGTTTTGAGCCTGATTTCTTTTTTGTCGCCTGTCCTGAACACGGTTTTGACCGATGTTACAGTCACCCATGCCCCATCCTGATCCTTGACCCTTACCCTGTGGGCCGGTTGTGTCTCTTCCTGGCATATGATTCCCCCCCCTTTGTTGGTGTTTGGTTTATTTCAAAGGTTATGAGTCTTCAATTCTTGACAAATTAATGTTGCAAGCGACATGCCATAAGCACCTACTTATGCTGAAATTAAAAAAAATAACTTTAATTTCAGTTAGTTATAGTTGGTGAGAGCAAGGGTAACAAATAGTTGTTTTGAAAAAGGTTGCAGGAATGCTACTATACGAAAGGCAATATAAGAACCTTTCCAATATTAGTGATAATGAGGATCTTAAAATGCTGAATTTTTATTGATCAGAAAAAATGGATGTCCAATTGATAAAAGAAATAGTAAAGAGTGCAATCCATCGTTACCACGGTATCTTAAAAAATTGTTTATCCTATCCAAAAAATGTTACGAATACAAATGGTATGGTATCTGTGAAAATTCCTCAAAAGAAGATTTCATCAAAAAGCCATACGTTGCAAAAAACTTATAATGCTTAAGATCAATCTTCTACCGAGTATATATGGTATCATGTGTGACGAGCAAAACTTTCAATCGAGCGATAATTTCCAAAAGAAGACTGGGTGCTCAGCACCAAGACGATGGTGCACACTATAACGTAAAGGGCTCTCTTTTTTAAGATTTCTCCACAATACCACATATAGTATAGACAAAACTTTCTGCCTTTGATGTGACATTCAAATATATGGAAACCCGCATGACCAAATGAATCAAGACTCCATTACGTTTTATTGGAGATTCACTTTCCAGTAACACTTTTTCATATATTAAAATGTTTAAAAAATATGTTTGTTTTGATTCTTTATCGATGATATTATTCTTAATAAGAAAAGGACCCGTGGATGAGACGGGTCCTTTAAGGAATTAAACTGTAATAAAAGCGGAGGTGCCCAATTACAGTTTGAAATAAAATATTATAAAAAATCGCCCGTGTAAATAGGTAAAAACCCCTATTTTTATCTAAAATTTGCATTTAAATGCTGATATTTTGATAAAAAATATGAAATTTTAACTCAAAACTAATTTTGTATAATTGTTGGTTTCCTTTTTGAAAACTTTTCAGAGTGATCCTCCCCCCAAAAAACTGGAGAGCAAGTTAAGCTACTTTTCTCTGGTTATACCATTCCTGCTCACAGTGAGCAGGTGTTTTCCAAGCATTGGATGAATGTTTCCTTCTTTGGTTATAATAAACTTCAATATATTTAAAGATAATTCTCTCAGCTTCTTCAAAATTATTAAAACGAATATAGTAGATCAACTGGGTTTTTAATGTATGAAAAAATGATTCTGCAACGGCGTTATCCCAACAATTGCCCTTACGGCTCATGCTTTGAATAAACCCATGTGTTTTGAGTACTTTTCTAAAATCCTGACTGACATATTGTACGCCACGATCGCTATGGATCATTAACCCTTTCCTGGCTAACGGCGTATGATGGCTTTTTTTAACGCCCGGATATTCAAAATTTTTGAGACTGTTAAGGCCGACTCCGAAAAATCAGTTAAAAATAGTAGAAAAAATGGGATGGTATCGTTTGGAGGTGCCCTAATTTAGTTTTAGAGTCGACGATACCGATCCCATCAAAAAGTGAAAAATTAATTTAAGGAAACAAAAATTTTCTTTGCTTTCCATCCTTTGGGATGATCCATTTCATTAGGAATTAATTTGTGATCTGACGTACCAACGGCAGCTCTTTCATAAAGGATATAGCTCTTATCAGGGATAGGATATATATTTGAACTATTTATCAGCAATAGCAGATTTGAAGGAACATTTTTCAGAAACTCTCCTTTTTTAGAGAATTCTGCGTATGTGGTACTATCTAATTTTACATATTTATGGCCGGTTGCCATATCAAAATATGCATTGTAGTTGACTTTCTCCCCGGAAAAACAATGTGTCGAGCAAAATACCAAAAAAAAACAGATAGTGAATAAAAAAATTTTCATTTTTACCTCCATTGTTATCTTTGTTTATGTTTCAAGCGCCTACAAAATTCTTGATTTAGATTATATGATATTTAATAAAAATATCCATCAGGAAACTGCCATTTTAATGGGTAAATTAATCTCGAATCTCTGTAGAAAAAATCTTGAATTCGGTTTCTTTATGGTGTGAAAGATAGAAATTTTTATAATATTTAATCGTGAAAATAAAAGTTTTAAGAAAGTAAGAGATGTGAACGGAATAGACAGACAATTCCTTTTATCTTTTAATAAATGATGTGCTCGAAAAATTGTATTCTTTTTTTATTAATCATCCAGTGAAATTAACCCTTCCCGAATGGAAATCTTTGTAAGCTCAGCAATGCTGTCTGTTTTTAATTTGTCCATGAGCTGACGTCTGTTGCTTGATATGGTTTTTACACTCACACAAAGTCTGTCAGCAATATCTCCACTGCTGAAGCCCTCAGCGATGAGTTGTAATACCTCTATCTCCCTTGAAGTCAAACGAGAAAGTGGTGATTCATCACATTGCCCCAGTCTGTTGGAATAATCTTTTATCACAACATTTGCGACCTTATGACTGAGATATCCCTGGTTTTTCAATACTGCTCGAATCGCCGTCACCAATTCTTCAGATGCATTATTTTTCAAAAGATAAGCTGCCACACCAACCTTGAGCATCCTGGAAATATATCGCCTATCAGAATACATCGATAAAGCGATGACTTTTGCCTGTGGTGTCTCAGCAATTATCTGACGGGTAGCCTCTATACCGTTTAGTTCAGGCATGTTAATATCCATGATAATTATATCCGGTTTGGCCTCAATGGCCAAACGGACAGCTTCCCGACCATTTTTGGCCTCTGCAACTACAACCATATTTTTTTCTTTTTCTAACAAGGCTTTTAACCCTTCTCTTGCTATACTATGGTCATCTGCAATGAGAATTTTAATATCCATGTAAAATTTCCCTGTTAATTTATCGAAATATATTCAAATTCTTCACTTTTTTTCATCGGTGAAATAATGGTTATGCGTGCACCTTTACCAGGTGTTGAATCGATTTTAAACCTTCCTCCCAGTTGCGCGAGGCGCTCCTTAATACTAAAGAGGCCAAATCCCCCTTTTTTATTGGCTCGATATCGTTCTGCGCTTGGATCAAACCCGATCCCGTTATCTTCAATAACAATTTTGATATTTTGGTCAATACGCTCAATGGATACGGTGGCTAAGGTTGCCTGGGAATGCTTTACCATGTTAAACAAAAGTTCACGGGCAGCCTGGAACAATAATACACGCACACTTTCATCCAAAGGTTTATCCTGTTCATCGTCTTCAAACCGTATCATGATATTATGCTTGGTCTGAGTTTGTTCAGCCAGCCAGTCCAGTGCCTCTTCCATACCCAGATCGTAAAGGATGGGAGGGCTGATATCAAAGGTCAGAGAATGTGTGTCTTCTATACATTGTTCAACAATGGTACTGATATCATCTATCATATCAGCAGAGTTGGAAGCTGGAAAAGACTGTTTGAATGTCCCCAGCTTGAGCATAATATTCGAAAGAGCATGACCAATATGGTCATGGAGGTTGACAGCGATGCGCCGTCTCTCACGCTCTTCTGTTTGGATAAGCTGATGGGTCAGACCAGTGAGTTGTTTTTCCCGTATAATTTTTTCCCGGTTCAGTTCTTCCATAGTAAACCAGACCCTGTCTGCCATTGCAAGAGACAAGAATATCATTTCGATTCCCGATCCAGCCTGGACTGCATGGTCGCCAATAAAAGCGTACGGGAAAATCCCAACAAAAGTAAGAGAATTTACTATGGCTCCGCCAAGAAGAAACAGCCAGGCAAAGACAAAAAGACGGGCGGGCCGGTAGCCGCTATGCCAGGCAGCAATGCCTGCAAACAATATCTGAATAAATATTACCGGAGCATAAAAGCCTACAATTTTTCCAAGCGAAGTAAAGGAGACAAAGGGCATGGATAGAAGCATGCAGAATATGGACAGCATGGCAAACTGCAGGAGCCGGTAAAAACGGGGAATAGTGTTTTTGGCATCTAAAAAGACCACTGCGAAATGTGTGAACTGGATAATGAAAAGCAGGCACAGAAATTGAGCGGCCTTTTTGGTTGCTGGAAGAAACTCTGTGGATAGAAACGGGTAGCCAAGTTCATTGGTAACGACAAAATAACTGCTCAATGACAGGACATACAAAATGAATAAAACCCTGACCCTGTCTCCTAAAAATAACAAGAGAAACAGGTTGTATACAATGAGGCCTAAGGCAAGCCCATAATATCCTCCGTAAAACAGGCTCATTTTTTTTGAGAACCGGTCATAACCAGCTATCGAATAAAGCGTTGGTTTGAGAAAGAAACCACTTTTGATATTCATGCGGATATAATAGGTAACAGGTTGTAAACCGTTTTCCGGCAGGATGACTCTTATACACAGGGGATCTCTGGTTTTACGTTTTAAAGCCTGAAGCTGACCGTATGTTTTTGTTTGCCATTTGGTACCTTCCTGCCAGTAGACATTTATCTGATCATAGTAATCCAGATGTTTCCCCAGATATATCAGCCACTCTGTCCGGTTGGCTGTGTCACCGGCAATCATCGGCTCTTTATTGTTATAGTCTGCTGCAAGAGAAAAACGCACCCAGAGAAAAGAGTCGGTAAGGCCTTTGTTGATCCCGGCAGTATGATTATCGATAAACTGCTTATCAAAAAGAGAAGAGGAAACATCTGCTATGGAGAGTTCACCTGTTTTGTCCTCCAGAGTCTGAATATTATATCCCAGCTGGTACTGATCAGCACTGTAGGATACAAGAAGCTCTTTTACTGCAGCCTCTGATAAAGAGGGAAAAATCAAGGTTATGAAAAAACAGAGCAGCTGACAGTAATACCTGGCCTTTTTATATGATGCGGTCTTTTCTTCCATTTAATTCCCGGAACGACTACTATATATGGAACAAGATATTTTCAAATGAATCAATTCCCCTGTAAATTTAATTGGTGATAGAGCAAATCTTGTTTAGACCCCCAGAAAATTATTCCCAAAAACCCTCAATAGCAATTAAGTTCTATAAAAATTAAATTGTAAAAATCACATTCGAAGGAGAGCAGCTAAGAAAAAAAAAGTGAATATTTTTTTTCCGGTGCAATACAATCAGAAACTATTTCTCCAGTTTTTTTAGAGATTGCAATTATACGGGAGGCTCCGACATAAGAAGGGCAATCTTCTATATCATGAACAAAAAAACAATCTTTAAGTTCACCGGGATAATAAAAATTGCCCAAATTACCAGAGAACTTTTCTTCTATTTCGAGTGTCTTTGCTTTTTCTTTTGCCTTTTTTACAAGATAACTCTCAAGGGCTACTCGACTCTGTTCTTTTGATATTTGATAATTGGAAATGATATCACCTCAATATATGATTGATTATATATTAACCTTGTCATAGTTTCGGCACCTTGCTTTCAGATCTAACAAACCAGAACAAGTGCGTCAATAGGTAAAAACCCCTATTTTTGAAGACAAGAATATATGAAAAATGACAGTTGTTTTGCAAAAAAAATACAATTCTCATATACGGGAAAACGCCACTATCAAAAGAATAAGCCTGAAATTATTTTTAAAATTTCATAAAAAACACAGTGCAGAAAATATAGTGCAAAAAAATAATTATACTATATAGGAAAGGGAGCAATCTAATCTTTCAAAATGGCGTTCAAGTTAATTGGAGATAGAGGAGATTTTGGTCCGACTTCGGAAATTATTTTCCCTAAATCTGAGAAAGTGGGATGTATATATTATTAACTGGGATATGAAAGAACGGCTCTTGACAATGGTTTTGGTTCATATGGTGGAATGCCGGAGGACAAAATATTATTTTTACCAAACACAAGATATTGAGTCAGGTTTTAATTAAAAAATCAAACTGATGCTCCTGCTATTCTGCAATTTCTGTAAGCCTTGAAAAGCGAGATATGTAATAATTATTATTTTTGGCTCTCCTCTTTTTTCATTTCTATATACCAGTCTTCTTTGCTATAAAGTTCATCTGAACATTCAGGACACATACCATGACTAAATTGCGCATCTGAGTGTTTTTGGATATAACCTTCTAACTGGTTCCAATATCCTTTATCATCTCGGATTTTCTTGCATTTGGCACATATGGGGAGCAGTCCGCCGAGCTGTTTAACTTCTCTCAAAGCTTGCTGGAGTTCTTTGATATAACGGTCACGTTCCTGTTCTGCATTTTCTCTTTCCCTGATTCTATCCCGAATATAACCCATTCCTGCCCATAGTGTTCCAAACCCTATGATCCAAAGGACTCCCATACCTTGTGCAATTTGGATAATATGACGTTGTGCTGATGCCTGGTAAGGCTCCATGGGTACTGCCAAACTTATCCCACCTCGAATATCACCGACCTTATACCCTTGATGATCGTGACATTTAAGACAACCCTCTTCCACAAGAAATGGCCGAATCACTCGAAAGTATGGTTTGCCCTTAATTATCTCAATAGATGTACCCTCAATTTTTCCGTTTTCAAAAGATTTCAGAGCCTTGGTTTCCCAAGGGTCGGGAGCATTTCCGGGATTAAGAGGTTTCAAACTTGTGATATGCCCTTGAAGTCCGTATTGTTTCCTGCCCAACTCGTGAACCTGCCGGGTCATATAAGCTGGATTAACAAGGGTCAACTGTTTCCCTGAAGGGGTTGAGATATCACGTTCTTGAACATTCAGGTAGGGATTGGGTGGTGTATATTCCGAAATTGGTACATAAACGCCCCCATGCATAGTTGCCCATCGACGATAGACGGTATCCTTATTATAACTGGCAATCGCTTCCAGGCGAGCCAGGGAAGAAAACTCTTTTTTGGTGCTCATAAAATTAAATAGAAATAATGCTCCGACAATCACAGTCCACAATGCAACCATGCCCCAGGTATAGTGACTGATCCGATATGACTCTCGTATAGCAGGCTTTGATTTGTTCATAAAAAACCTCGATCCTTTTGGATCAAATTTTACACGCATCCAGCACTTCACGTATCTTTTGAGCAAGATCCTTCATTATAATCGGTTTCAATAGGAAACCCTTAATGCCCAGAGATGCCGCCTTTTCTACAGACATGGCTTCGCTGAATCCTGTGCAAAGCAATACAGGAATATCAGGACGTATTTTAATCAATTCAACCGATAGTTTATCTCCAGGCAATGCCAAATATGCCTGGAGATAAACTATCGGTTGAATTGATTAAAATACGTCCTGAT
>JABIYQ010000304.1 GCA_018702715.1 Desulfobacula sp.
ACCTTTTGATACAGACCAGTTTGGTTGGGTTTGTTTACCTTTTATTCTCAGAAGTCTTCGTGGATCTGATCCTGTTGCATTCATAACAAAGATTCTTGGGACATTGCCTTGTCTGGTTGAAGAAAAGGTAATCATGCTGCCATCCGGTGACCAGGAAGGATCTTCATTATCTCCTGCATTCATGGTCAATTGAATACGTATACCAGTATCAATAGGCGTCACAAAAATATCAATATTATTATCTTCTATTCCCACATAGGCAATCTTTTTACCATCCGGAGACCAGGCAGGAGATGTATTATTTTTTCCTTTAAAGGTCACTCTTATGGGACGATCCGACTCAAGATCCTGAATATATATCTGGGGGGTTCCGGCGCGTTTTGAACTAAACACTATTTTCTTACCATCCGGTGAAAAATCAGGTGACACATCAATTCCCCAGCTTTTTGTTATTCTTTTAATAATTTCTCCCTTTATATTCAATAAATAAATCTCCTGGTCTCCGGAAAAACTTAATGCTGCCACAAGTTTTAACTGACCGGGCATCCAGCCGGGGGAAATATTCATACCCTTGTAATTGATAATCGACCCGCGGTTTTCTTTAAGGTTTTTGATAAAAAGATCGGGTTTGCCCTTTGCATAAGAGACATAGGCAAGCCATTTGCCGTCAGAAGACCAGGATGGAGAAAGGGATATACTTTTATGACTTGTTATCTGTTTGATGTTTAGTCCATCAAAATCACAGGAAAATATCTCTTTTTTTCCATTTACAGTTGAAACAAAAGCTATCTTACTATTAAATATCCCCCATTTGCCGGTTAGTTGATAAGATATTTCACTACAGAAAAGGTGAATCATTTTTCTTACCTGGGATTGGGTGCCTGTGTATATTTTACCGATTAGAAGTTTTGTATTAAAGGTATCAAATAGTCTTAATTTAAAGGTAATTTTCCCTTTTTCTTCACTGATTCCACCGGTAATTAAAAGATCAGCCCCTATCCCTGTCCAATCCCGAAAATTTATCTCACCCAGTCCAATTCCGGATTCAGCAGGATTTGATAAAAATGAAACCGGATTCATTGTTTTAAGATATCCTGTAAAATCAAGGGCTTCTTTTAATATACCCAATGCTGTTTTCCCTATATTTACCTCTTCCGGGTGGCCATTGAATGTCTTAAAATCAGTAACTGCCACTGGGGTTTTCTTTAAAAAAGGATTGGTGACATTAATATAATCATAATCCTTGGCAGATACGGGGGTTAAAAAAAGCAAGAGCCCGACCAGACAATAAAAAAGAGTATGCAATATAATTTTATTTGCCATATAGGGCCTACAATAGCGCTTATTGCTTGTAAAAGAAACCATTTTTATTTGAGTCCTTTAGGTGTAAAAATCACAACAACATCGTAGGAAGGCATTCCAGGAGGCAAGGGTGGTAATGGATTTGTCTTTTTAATTGCTTTTTTTGCAGATTCATCAAGGTAATGATTTCCTGACCTGGTTTCATAAATAATATCCCTTATTTCTCCGCTTTTTAATATCTTGATCAAAATTCTGACTTCAAGATTCTGATCCAGCCTGGCAAGGCTATCATTAAACACCCAGTTTTGTTCTATTTCCGAACCCAACACCATTTTATACAGATCAATGGGTGTATAACCCTTTTTGCCGGTCCCAAAAGAAGATGTTTGGGTTTTCTCTCCCTGCTTTTTTTCGCCCTGACCCTGCACTTTTTTTTCAAGGCGGCTCAACGCCTCTGCAATCGCATTTTTGTTCTGATTCTCAATTTTCTTTTCCAGATTTTCCTTTTCCTTTTCCAGGGTCTTATCAGGATCAATGGGTTTTGGTTTTACGATTGGTTTTTTTTCTTTTTTCTTATCAGATTCTTTCTTTTTTTTCTCCTGCTGAGCGATAAGATCTTTTAGATTTTTAGGTTTTGTTTTTAAACTGATATCTGGTTTAATAATTGGAATTTTTTTGATTTTTGGGGGCGGCTGTGGTTGAACGGGCGTTACAGGTATTCCTTCTTCTCTATAAACCGCTTCAGGGATCTCTTTTTTCCCAGGAGCCTCTCTTGTCACAGGTTCTTCTGAAAAAGAAACCAGATCCACCTGGATGACAGGCAGCATTGGTTTGGGCAGTCTAAACTTCTGGAAAAAAATCATTCCATAAAAAAATAAGGCGTGCACAATCAAAGAAATAGAAAAAAAAACAACCCCGGTTTTTCGGTTGTTATCAAAATGACTGTAAAGAACTTGTCTTTTATTTTTAAAGTTTTCTGGAGAACTCATAGGTGTTAATCAGGATTTGTCTTCATTTTCAGGAAGTGTAATCATCCCCAGGCTGTCAACTCCTGCCTTTTTTATCTTTGAAATCACATTGACAACAATGCCATAGGGAACATTTTTATCCGCTCTCAGGTATACATTTTTTTTATCAAAATTTTCCAGTATAGCGCCAAGTTTATGGGTCAGTACTTCTACACTGACAACTTGTTCGTTAATAAACACTTTACGATCAACATCAATGGAGATAATCAGACGTTCTTCATCGCCTTTCAGGGCTTTTGAGGTGGCCTTGGGCAAGTCAACATCAACGCCTTGAACCATCATGGGGGCGGTCACCATAAAAATAATCAAAAGCACCAGCATCACATCCACAAAAGGGGTGACGTTAATCTCGGACATGAGCTGATCATTACCTGAGCCTAATTGCATTATACCTCCATCTGTTTTTGAATATCACGTTCCATTATATTTAACAGATCTGCAGAATAGCTTTGCCATTCAGAGTCCAGAGCCCTTATCTTGTCAGTAAAATAATTGTAGGCAATAACAGAAGGTATTGCCACTGCAAGTCCTGCTGCGGTTGCGATGAGTGCTTCTGAAATACCTGGAGCTACAACAGCCAGGCTTGCAGAACCACTCAATCCTATTTCGTGGAAAGTGCCCATAATGCCCCACACCGTTCCAAAAAGGCCGATAAACGGGGCTGTATTGCCTGCTGTGGCCAAAAATGGAACCAGTTGAACCAATCGTCTGGTTTCAACGCCAATGGATCGGCTTAAGGATCGTTTTATACTGCCGACAATTTGAAAAAAAGAGTTGTCTGTTCTTTTTAGCTGTATATTTTTCTTATCTTTGCTCTCAGACCTTGCCATTTCCATATACGCAGCAATAAAAATTCTTGCAGCCGGACTTGATCTCAATGACTTTGCCTTTGAAAAAGCATCGGAAAGATTTTGGCATTGCCAGAAAATGTCTGTAAAATCAGCAGATTCTTTAAATGCCTTTCGGATATACCGGTACTTGATAAATATAATGGCCCATGATGTTATTGAAAAAAACAGCAAAAGCAGCATGACGGCTTTAACGACCGGCCCGGCATCGCTCAACATGTAAAACAATCCAATGGTTTCCGTGGTCATATAACCTCTCTTACAAGTTTAGGATCGGAAATGAAAATAATAAATAAAATTTAATAAAACTAAGTATATGAGCCAGCATTTAATGTCAAGTTCTTATTAAATAGTGTTTGAACGAAAACCAGACAAAAAAACAAAGCCCCTGCACATATTAAATGCGCAGGGGCTTTGGTCAACTCTATAACTATTATGCAGTTTTGGGCATTACATCATTCCTGGCATTCCGCCCATTCCGCCCATTCCGCCGCCGGGCATTCCGCCGCCACCAGGCATTCCGCCGCCGGCATTTTCTTCCGGTTTATCAGCGATCATGGCTTCTGTGGTCAACATGACGGATGCAACACTGGCTGCATTCTGAAGT
>JABIYQ010000585.1 GCA_018702715.1 Desulfobacula sp.
TGATAAAAATATTGTCAGATCCAGTGGCTGCTTTAGATGTCCTGTTCAGTGCAAAGCTGAACTTAAGCTTAAAGGATTAGATAAAGATAAGCATTTTACGCGACCGGAATTTGAACCTGTGATTAACCTGGGTCCAAAATGCGGCCTTGAAGATATGACTCAGATTGTTAAGCTGGATAATTTGTGCACTCGTCTTGGAATTGACAGCACTTCAACAGCATCTGTTATTGCCTTTGCCATGGATCTTTTTGAGCGGAAAATATTACCGGACAATCTGGTTGGAGATTTGGATCTCTCCTGGGGTAATGCCGACACCATGGAAAAATTAATTTACCAGATGGTTGAAAATAAAGGTCTTGGTATAATTTTACGCAATGGAGTCAGAAAGGCTGCCGAGTTCATCGGCAATGATTCATATAAATATGCGGCTCATATCAAAGGGCTTGAGCTTACGGCCTATCATCCATCAGCCATTATGGGCACAGCCCTTGGATATGCTGTATCAAGCCGGGGAGGCGATTATAATAACGTATATGCATCCCTTGAATACAGTTGGACCAAAGAACAGGCTAAAAAAGAGTTTGGAACTAAAGAAGCGGTTAATATTAAATCCATCAGCGCAAAAGGACGATTGATAAAAAAAGCGGTTATCACCAATATCATTATTGATTGTCTGGGGCTTTGCAAGGTACCTGTTTTATCTCTTTTAAAATCCTTTAACCTTGAAAATGAAATAAGGCTGATCAATGGCCTTACCGATTTAGACCTTTCAAAAAAAGATCTTTTCGATGCAGGCCAAAAAATTGCAACACTTGAGAAACTTTTCAATATCCGGCATGAAAAAGGGGATATTGAAGACACGCTTCCTGAGATGTTTTTTAATAAAGACAGCGATCAGGGATTGACCCTGAAAAATTTTGAAACCATGTTACAAGAGTACTACACTGCAATGGGGTGGGATGAAAAAGGTGTCCCTCCTGAACCGGACTTTAAAACAAATTTTATCAAATTGGAGGAAAAAAAATGATTCAATCTTCAAACATTCAATCCCGATCAGTTGGTATGAAGATTTTTACCGAAGACCAGATCTGGGAAATAAAACAGGCCGCCTTTGATATTATTGAAAGAGTCGGGTTTAAATGTCGGCACAAAGAAGTTCACAAAATGATGAAACAGGCCGGCGCATGGGTTAAGGAAGACAATATTAAAATTCCAAGACATATTGTTAAAGAATGTTTGGTCACAACTCCAACGGGTTGGACCATCTATGACCGGAACGGCAGGCGGGCAATGGAAGTGGAAGGGGAAAAAAGCCATTATGGAACCTCCACGGCCAGTCCCTTTACACGGGATGCATTTACCCATGAGACCCGGAATACCGGTATCAAGGATATAGAACTGGGTGCCAAAGTGGCGGATTCCCTTGACGGCATTGATTTTGTCATGCCCATGGGAACGGCCCAGGATGTACCCGCAGATGCAGCCGAAGTCCATGAATTTGAAGCCATGGTTTCCAACACCACAAAGCCGGCAGTTTTTATCGGGTATACGGCCCTTGGCTGTGAATATGTGTATGAGATGGCGTCAGTGATTGCTGGCGGACAGGAAAACTTAAGCCAGAAACCCTTTATAATCGCCTATCCTGAAGCCATTGCCCCTCTCTTTTTTCCGGATGAAGTGATTGAACGGATTTTTGTGGCAGCAGACCGGTTTATGCCTCAACTGCCGGGTTCAACGGTTCAGGCCGGCGCTACAGGGCCGGTCACACTGGCAGGACTTATTACACAGATTACTGCAGAATCACTCATTCATATCACCATTGCCCAGCTGCGGAAAACAGGATGTCCCGTTGCCATGAGTGGAAATGTCGGTATTCTTGATATGAAAACGGCTTTAATGGCCATGGGCGCTCCAGAAAACAACCTTGCCCTTGCTGCCCAGGCAGAGGTGGCACGATCCTTTAATCTTCCTACCTGGGGGCTTGCCGGTGCAACAGATTCCAAAAGCCTGGATGCCCAGGCAGGTATTGAAAGTGCTTTTTCAATATTGAGCCAAGGGCTTTCCGGTTTAAACCTTATCCATGATGTAGGATATATGGCAGCGGGTATGGCCTGTTCCCTTGAACAATTGGTAATGGGTAACGAAGTTGTGGGTATGACAAAAAGGTTTGTGGAAGGAA
>JABIYQ010000586.1 GCA_018702715.1 Desulfobacula sp.
ATTATGATTTCACGCCGCGGCAAACCTTTGACACCGGAGATAAAAAAGCTAACAGTATCAGTGAAGCAGTATTTTGATCAAATTAAAATAAAGCCTAAAGAACCAAGCGTAAAACGTACAGCTGATGCTCTCGGTATTGGCATGGCAACAGTCAAGCGGATTATGGCAAACTTCAATCGAGACCCCGATCTACTTGATGAACAAACAAAGATGCGTGGTCGCCCTGTCCATGCTGTAAGTGCGTCACACCAGGAAGTTGTCCGCACTTACATTCGGAATGCAAATAGCAAAGGGGAGCATATTACACTTGCAGATATTAAAATTTTTTTGAAGGAAGAATACGGTGATGAATCATTCCACAAAGCCACATTAGCCAGAACTCTCAACAGATGGGGCTTTGAGTTTGGCAAAGGAACTCGTACGCAACATTTAAAAGAAAAGGACCATGTTGTTGCGGCGAGACAGCGTTATCTTCGGGAAAAAAGAAATAATCGGGACAAAGGGAATGATGCCGCGACACACCGTCCTGAAATTTATTTAGATGAATCATATGTAAACAAAAATCACAGCAATGATTTTATTTGGTATTATGGCGAAGATGGTCCATGGGTGCAAAAACCTACAGGAAACGGTGAACGTTTTATAATCCTAAATGCAATCACTCACTCTGGTTGGATTCCTGGCTCAAAACTTGTTTTCAAGAGCACGAAGAAAACAGGGGATTATCACGGCCAGATGAATTGGGATTTGTTTAAAAAATGGTTCACAGAGATGCTTCTCCCTAACATCCCAAAAAATTCCCTCATTGTTATGGACAACGCTTCATACCACAATATTCTTTCAGAGCATTCACCCCCAACTCCTCAAAGTTCTAAGAAAAAAATTAAAGAATGGTTGGAGCAAAACAAAGTATATTGCCGTGATGATTGTCTCAAAGCCGAGTTGATTGAAGTTTTGAAAAAAATGGCACCGGAACCGGTCTATGCGGTTGATGAAATAGCAGCCACTCATGGCCATAAAGTCCTGAGAACTCCACCGTATCATCCAGAGTTACAACCGATAGAAACATGCTGGGGAGTAGTAAAAAATCATGTGGCAAGAAACTGTGACTTTACCATGAAAAATTTGGCTAATCAGCTTGATAGCGGATTCGACAAGGTTACCACAAAAACATGCACAGCAATTATTTCAAGAGTAAGAAAAATTGAAGATGAATTTTGGACGTCGGGAATTAAAATGGATATTCAATAGTCATTTTTAGTATCAATTCATATGCTATGGACTATAGAATGCAATACTCTAGAACAAATACAAAAACCAAAAAAGCCCCGGATAATCCGAGGCTTTTTTTTAATTGAAACCTAGGCTTCATCATCGGTCAGTGCCGAGAGAGGAAGTGATCTAGGGCTATGATGAGAATATATTACACCTAAAATACTCATGTCAAGAGTTTTTATTATGATAATAAAAATAAAAACAACAGGTTAATATGATTTTAGAAAACAAAAAGGTTCTTGAAAATATAATTTCTAAAGACCGGCTTGATGGTTATTTCAGAAGAGTTAGGCAACACAAAGGTTCTTGTGATCTTTTTGATGCGTATCTCTATTATTCTTGGAACATTAGATTAAGTGAGTGTTTTTATTCCTCATTGCAGGCTTTAGAAATAGCGTTACGAAATTCGATCCAAAACGCGGCCAATAGACATTTCCATAATTCAATGTGGTTTGATGATTCAAGCATTTTAAGATGGAATGAAAGAAAGCATGTTGTATTTGCAAAGGCAAATTTAAGACGGCAACAAAAACATGTTGATCCTGGTCGTATAGTAGCTGAATTAAACTTAGGGTTTTGGACAAGCCTTTTTTATGCAACCTATGAAACTATTCTTTGGAGGCCTTTAATCAAAAATACTTTCCCTAATATGCATCCAAGTATCAGGAAAAGAAAAACATTATCAAAGCGATTGAACAAAATAAGAAGGCTTCGAAATAGAGCTTTTCATTATGAGCCCATTTGGTATTCTAATCTGGCCGTAAGGCATGCTGAAATATTAGAGGTGATTGATTGGATTGAACCCACGATAGGCAAACTATTAAAACCAGTTGATCGATTTCCAATATGCTGTACGCCGGAAAGTTTTGCCGAGTTAAAAGAATCTTTGCAGGAAATTTTTTGAGTTCATTTTTTTGAACGCCCTCAATTTTACAGAAAAAAATTTGCATTATCCTTGCACAGATTGCCGACACTCAAATGGAGATCATGCATCTATAAACAATTTAAAGGGATTTTAGTTTTCACTAAAGTCCCTTTAAATTGTTTTGGAAAAGATGGGATTAATTATGCCATCTTTTCAAGTTCTTTAATAATCGCATCTCCCATGGCACAAGTCCCTACAATTTTGTCTTTTTGATTAGTCAGATCAGCCGTGAAAATGTTTTTTTCAAGAACATTTGAAATGGCTTTTTCAATGGCATTGGCAGCATCTGAAAGATCAAAGGTATATTTCAGCATCATGGCGCCGGACAAGATTTGGGCAATGGGATTGGCAATGCCTTTTCCTGCAATATCAGGGGCAGATCCCCCTGCAGGCTCATAAAGACCGAATTTTTTTTCGTTCAGGCTGGCAGAAGCCAAAAGCCCCATAGAACCGGTAATCATCGCGCATTCATCTGAGATAATATCCCCAAACATATTTCCACAAAGCAGCACATCAAATTGATGGGGATTTTTAACAAGCTGCATCGTGGCATTGTCAACATATATGTGATTTAAGGTTACATCGGGAAACTCTTTTGCAATCTGTGTAACGGTTTCTCTCCAGAGAACCATGGAAAACAAAACATTTGCCTTATCAACGGATGTGACGATATGGTTTCTTTTCCGGGCAGCAGCAAAGGCCATCCTGGCAATCCGTTCAATTTCAAACCGGCTATATACCATAGTATCAAAAGCTTTTTCATTAGGGCCTTCACCCAGTCTTCCTTTTGGTTCGCCAAAATAAATACCACCGGTTAACTCTCGTACACAGAGAATATCAAACCCGTCTTTAACAATTTCGGGTTTTAAAGGTGAGGCAGATGCCAGACAAGGAAAGACCTTTGCCGGCCTGAGATTACAATATAGACCAAAATGTTTTCTTAAGGGCAAAAGAGCCCCTCTTTCCGGTTGATCTTCAGGCAAAAGGTGTTCCCACTTAGGACCGCCCACTGAGCCAAATAAAATGGCATCACTCTGTTCACACAATGATAGTGTGGAATCTGGTAAAGCCTTACCATGATTATCAATGGCAGCGCCACCAATGTCTGCAAATTCATATTCAAAATCAAATCCATAAAGGGTTCCGGCTTTTTTAAGAATTTTAATGGCCTGATCCATCACTTCAGGCCCGATTCCATCACCTGGAAGTACAGCAATTTTGTTCAAAACGGCGATCTCCTAATTATTTTAATTAAATTTATTACAAGACTAATTTTATATTAATTTTTATAATATGCAATAGTTTATTTAGTTTTTATTAATAAAGTTTAAATATACTGGATTAATTAGAATGGCCAACACGAACGGGCCACTGAAATGTAAGAGGGAATATTCCCCTTAAAATTGTGGTAAGAAATGGTGTCGAGAATAATAAAACCAGGGCAGGAACCAGGCACTACCATGGTGGAGATTGTTTTTTAAACTTTTATAACTTTCTTAGCAGAAAGTCCTTTGTCATTTTCTTCTACTTCGAATTGTACGTTTTCTCCTTCTGAAAGTGTTTTGAAACCTGACATTTCAATGGCTGAAAAATGAACAAATACATCATCGCCGGTTTCCTGCTCAATAAAACCAAAACCTTTTTTTGAATTAAACCATTTGATTGTTCCTTCTACCAAAATTTTTCCTCCTTACTTAGGACCGCAAAGGTTATAACTTGAAACAAGGTATTAATAAAAAATTTGCCCTGAAAAATACTTTCAAGCAGAGCAACCATAAAATATTTTGGGGTCATCGTAATTATGGATTATTACTTCATTTTAAAAAATGCAAGGAAAAAAAAGGGGAGCCGATAAAAAAATCAACCCCCCTTTTTTTGAATATTATGCTGTTAAGCTATTTTCTATTGCTGTATTCCGCATAAGTCATAGCTGCTGTTCTATATACAAAGTGCGCCATTCTTGAAAACGGTAAAAAAGCAAACAGATTGAAAATTGCAATCAGATGCAGATAGTAAAAGAAATATGATATACCTGCCAGATGTGCAAGTCGGGCCATTTCGGTCAGCATTCCGGTAAGACCCAGTGCAAATACAAGACCCAATAAAAACCAGTCTTTATAGGATGTAATTTGATCATCTAATTTGTCCAAGCGGTTCTTGATCATCAAAGCAGCACCAATAACCAGTGCAACACCGGAAATATTTGCCAGCCATTTCACAGGATTAATCTGTGAGTAGGGGCCGGGAGTCTGGAACAGATAAAGCGTTAAAAAGAAAATAGCAGTTACAGTAAAAAGCCCTATAAAAGAAAACAGAACCATCATGTGCGGCGTGGCCCGGTCTTTATTGGTTTCACATTCATTAAATTTATCATGTTTGATAATTGTTGGAATCACCTTTATCAATGCCTGTATCATTGCCTTGAAATCCAGGCTGGTTTTATCCGTCTTTCCTTCAAGGACTGCATTTTCATGAATATTATTCAGAAACCGTTTAAGGTTAAGAACAAAGATGATGATTGACGCAGTGAAAAGGGGCACAAAAGTGAGATCCACAAACCAGGTTGAGAAAAAATCCGCCTGGGCGATCGCGTGTTCACCCTCCTGGGCATGGGCGGACCAATGAAAACGGCCGCCAAGAATATCACCAAATACAGCATAGAATATCTTTGTCATTGTATCCCCGGCATTCATTGTGATGAAAGCAAGGAAGGCAAACCATATGGCCGGTATGCCAAGAAGGAATGGCAGTTTTTTTGGGTCATTGACCGCCTTTGCCAATGCTTTGGGTCTTGCATATTCGATAATGGCTGCAGACCTGACGGCAGACAGGACGTCCCCTGGTGCAGCACCCCTTGGGCACAGATCAGAACAATCACCGCACTGGTGGCACAGCCAGATATCACCGCTGTTTAAAAGCCTGTCCTTAAGACCCCAGGATGCAGCAATCATTTCTTTTCTTGGGAAAGGACTGTTTTCAGGAGCAATGGGACATGCAACCGAACAAGTGGCGCACTGGTAGCATTTTTTTAGTGTTTCTCCACCAAGATTTCTGACTTGAGCAATAAAGTCAAGATCAGGTTGAACAAGATATTTTTCAGTCATATTTACATACCTCCTAAACTATTTTTTAAATAGTTTTGATTAGAATCCTTTGAATGGGTTTGGACCAAGGTCTTCAACTTCTTCAACAAAGGCATTAATTATTCCAGGAAGTTTGTCATATTCATCAATGGCAACTTCAGCAAAGGCGACCCTTTCTTCTTCAAGTGCAAGACTTGTCAGTGCATCACCGATTTTTTTCACACGTACTTCTGCAAGTTCTGAACCTTTCATAAAATGACACTGGTAATCATCTCCATGTTTACAGCCAATGAGGATAACACCGTCCATTCCCTGAGCAAGTGCATCTTTAATCCAGATGGTGTTCACTGAACCCAGACATCTGACAGGAATAAATCGAACATTTGGAGAGTAATCCATTCTATTCATGCCCACCATATCAAGGGCAGGAAAAGCATCATTTTCGCATATCAGTGCAAGAAATCTAAAGGGAGGTTCATCATAATCATCTTCTGACGGAACACTAACCGCTTTTACCTGGGAACCAATAGAATCAATCGTGTAGTCAGAAAAAGTGATGATCCTTTCAGGACATGCGCCCATACAGGTTCCACATCTTCTGCACCTTGTCGGATTTGCTTTCGGTGTTCCTTTTTCGTCATCATCAAGGGCACCAAAGGGACACTCAACAGTACAACGCTTACACTGGGTACATCTTTGAAAGAAAAAGTCCGGATATGTCATATCACCTGATCTTGGGTGAACAGCCATTCCTCTGTTAGAACTTTCAATACATTGTATAGCCTTAAGGGCAGCCCCTGTTGCATCTTCCATTGATTCTTCAATGGTCATGGCACGTCTAATAGCGCCGGCAGCATAAATACCCGTCCGCTGGGTTTCATAGGGGAAGCAGATATAGTTGGAATCTGCATATTGGCCAAAAATATCGTTATCTCTGAATCCCGGTCCCTGCCTGTAAGCAAGGTTAATAATAGGATCATCTTTGGTTACAGGAACCATACCGGAAGCCACAACAACTAGGTCCGCTTTTATAGCCAGGTTTTCACCCAAAAGTGTGTTTTTAGCAGTGACTGCGATTCCATTGCCCTGCTGGACAACTTCTGTAACAGCACCCTTTGTCATGAAAACTCCGTCTTCCTGCTGCATGCTTTTGTAAAAATATTCCTGCAACCCCGGGGTTCTCATATGTTGGTAAATAATATAGGCTTTACCATCTGCATAATCATCTCTCACATATCTGGCTTGTTTCAAAGCTACCTGGCTTGTAACCGAGCCTGTGTATTCAAAGTCAGCATCATCTTCATCCTTGCCAGGAGATTGAATAAACACAACATTTTTAGCTTCTTTGCCATCGGAAGGGCGTATGATGTTACCTTTAGCAGCAATTTTCTCAAATTCGTCATTGGTTATAACATCGGGAAGATCAATGCCAAGATGTGCATATTGTTCACCTTCTATTTTAGAAGGCCGCCACCCGGCAGCCAGAACCACAGCGCCATATAGCTCTCCATCAGGGTCAAGCACAAGGATATCTTTTCTACCTTCGTTATATTCAAGGTATTTGGCATGGGCATCTTCTACGTTCAGTTCTTTACCATTTTCATCAAC
>JABIYQ010000129.1 GCA_018702715.1 Desulfobacula sp.
AAAAACCGAACCTCCATGAACCTTTATTGGAGATATCGGACACATTTTTGTTCCGGCCCTGGAAAAATTTTCAGAATGGGGTGAATATATTATAGAGTAGAATGCGGAAGAATGGCTTTTGATGCTGGTTCTGGTTCATATAATTGAATGCCAGAGGACAAAATATTATTCTTCCCAACCACAAGATATAGAGGCAGGTTTTAATTAAAAAATCAGCTTTTTCTATTCATCCAATACTTCTCTGACAATTGTTGCCAGATCTTTTTGGGAAAATGGCTTTTGAATAAAGTGCACCCCTTCGTCCAGGACTCCATGATGGGCGATGGCATTGGCAGTGTATCCGGACATGAACATACATTTTAAATTTGGGCAAAGGGATTTCAATTGTTCTGACAGTTCACGCCCGTTCATTTCAGGCATGATCACGTCTGTGACGAGCAGGTGAATTTCACTTTTATGATCTTGTGCCTGTTTTATGGCCCCTTTTGGTGTATCTGCAATCAAAACGTTATACTTCAGTCCTTTAAGGATTTTCTGAGCAAGTTTAAGGATGGAAAGATCATCCTCCACAAGCAAAATGGTTTCACCGTGGCCCTGGGGGATCTTTGCCGTACTTTCCTCCTGGATCTCGACAGCTTTGCCATCGTGCCGTGGCAGGTAAATTTTTATACCTGTCCCTTTGCCTGGTTCGCTGTAAACATTTATAAACCCGTTGTTCTGCTTGACAATACCGTAGACTGTGGAAAGTCCCAGGCCGGTTCCTTTATCTACATCCTTTGTGGTGAAAAACGGTTCAAAAATATTGCTCAATATTTCTTTGTCCATGCCGCAGCCATTGTCGCTTACGGCCAGAAGAACAAACCTGCCTGGAACAAAACCCAGATGATCGGCGCAGTAAGCTGCATCAAAAACTATATTCTCAGTTTCAATGGTGATTCTGCCAACTCCTTTTATGGCATCTCTGGCGTTAACACACAGGTTGGCCAGGATCTGGTCGATCTGGGAGGGGTCCATCTTGACATTCCCAACGCCATTGCCAGGCATCCAGACAAGGTCAATGTCCTCACCGATAAGTCGCCGGAGCATTTTAAGCATGCTTTCCACATTCCCGTTCAAATCAAGCACTTCAGGGGCAATGGTCTGCTTTCTGGCAAAGGCCAAAAGTTGCCGGGTAATGTCCGTTGCACGTCTGCCAGCTTTGAGAACCTGATTGAGATCAGCATGCAATGGCCCTGCCGGATCTGAATCCATCATGGCAAGTTCAGTGTAACCCATGATCGCTGTGAGCGCATTGTTGTAATCATGGGCAACCCCACCTGCCAGGCGGCCAACGGATTCCATCTTTTGGGCTTGTCGGAGTTGGGCTTCCGTCTGTTTCTGATTTGTGATGTCCTGCAAAATTTCTATGGCACCAATAATATTGCCCTCTTGATCTTTTAAAGGTGCGCCTGTAAATAAAAGCCATTTGCCATTTTCTTTGAGTTTAGGACAAAAAGCTTCGCCATTATATGCCCCTTCAGCAAAGGCAGACGAATAAATTTTTTCTTCATAATGTTTTTTTATCTCTGGATCTGTTTTCCTATCCACTATTAAATCAGCCAGGACATCTCCTTCTTTTTCATTGATGGCAACCCTGTGTTTCTTGGTCCCCAACATTTCAACTGTTGAAAAACCGGTCAACTTCTCACAGGCATTGTTCCAGTGCGTGAGGACGTGGTCCCTATCAATAATAAAAGTTGGGATAGGATTTGCTTGAACGGCTTGTGCGAATTTTTTTTCACTCTCGTGCAGGGCCTGTTCTGCTTTTTTCCTTTCGCTGATATCCCTGACGGCTGAGATTCTAATTTTTTTATTTCCGATTTTTATGTCTTTTGATTTAATTTCTATCGGGAAAAATGTCCCATCCTTTTTTATCGCCATCACTTCATAGAGCTCCACACTATTTTGGCGAATTCTTTTTTTTACTATGGAATGATATTCATCTGGCAAAAGTAATTTAATCACATTGTTACCAATAATTTCTTCTTTATTGTAGCCAAACATCTTTAAAAAAGATGCAGTAACATCTATAGCTATACCATTGTCATGAATTAATATCCCTTCAAACGTTATATTTGAAAGAGCCATGGATTTTTCAACAGTTTCATGCTCGGATATTAATTCCTCTAATTCATGAATCCTTTTTTCTAATTCCTCATAAGTTTTTTTTTCAACCATATGAAGCCTCTTTTATAGTTTAATTTAAATTTTGGAAAGAACACCAATATGCTTGTTATATTCTACTCACATCGCCAAATGATAATCGCCAGGGAATTGATGGCATTCAATTTAAAAAAATACATGCCGACAGACTATTTCCCGAATATCTTTTTATGATACATCAATTACTTAATTAATCCACCTTTTTTTTATTCCCAAACAACTTAAATTTTAAAATAAAATCTCACTATTGTCCAAGAACGGTTAGTAAATTAAAATTGATTCGTCAATAGGTATAAACGCCTATTTTTGAAGAGAAAAATGTTCCATAAAATAACTCTTGTTTGAATAAGTCTGTCATTTCAATATATGGGGGATCGCCATCATCAAATGAGCCAAAGCTCCATTACTGAATATTGGAGATTGAGTTCCCAGGCTCCCTAAAATTTTTTATATCCTTTTGTTCGTACCCCGGAAAAAATTTTCAGAATGGGATGAATATATTATA
>JABIYQ010000193.1 GCA_018702715.1 Desulfobacula sp.
GATGATGATCATCACTTTTACATTCGTAAAATAGACACCACCTACATTGTAGGCAACAGATTCCATCAATGGAGGGAAGCTCAATCTTTTTGCACCCAGTAAGATTAAAATACTGGTTTCAAAAATAATGCCTATCATTAAACCGGTAATGGCTGCAGATGCACGTGGTGCGGATCTTAAAGGTCTGTATCCTGCAACCTCAACAAAAACACCGATCCAGGATGCAAGAAACATGGTAATTACAACCGTGGCAAGGAAGATAAGGGGACCGGGTATGAATCCAGCAAACAATGCAAGAAAGAGTGTTGCAATCCCAAAACCGATATATGTGGCCACCATAAAAATATCGCCATGGGCAAAATTAAAGAGCATTAAAACACCGTAAACCATTGAATAACCAATCGATATAACGGCGTAAAAACTTCCTCTCTGGAGGGCATTAATCAGGTTTTGAACAATAAATTGTACTAATTCTATCAAAGCTTCCATTTACCAACTCCTGTTCTTTTGATAGAAATATGACTGCCATACAAAAAAAAGTACAGCAGTCATATAATTAATTAAACAATATTTGACCTGTTAAGGACAACTGGATTTGTAAAATTCATATTCGCCCTTATCATTTATTTTTACGATAACAGCACATTTGATTGGGTCACCTTCTTCAGTGAAAGTCATATTCCCTGTAATACCCGCAAAGTTTTTGATTTTTGCAAAACTATCTCTAACGGCCATTCTGTCTTTTTCAATTTTCCCCGTTATTTTTCCTGTGTCCTGAATAGCCTTCTGGACTAGTTGAAGTGCATCCCATGTAAGGGCTGCTACATCATCGGGAATATATCCGTAATTTTTAGTGTATCTATCAATAAATGCTTTTGTTGCACCTTTGGCACCGGCAGCAGCATAGTGGGATGAAAAATAAAGTCCATAACAGGCTTCACCACAAAGTTCTACAGTTTCAGCAGATCCCCAGGAGTCGGATCCAACTATAGGACCTTTCCATCCAAGATCTTTTGCCTGTCGAACAATAAGGGGAACTTCATTATAATACTGGGGGGTAAAAAGAACCTGGGCACCTGATTTAACAATCTGAGTTAATTGAGAAGAAAAATCCGTGTCTTTTGTTGTAAAGCTTTGATATGCAACTACAGAGCCTGCACCATGTTTTTTTTCCCATGCTTCTTTAAATACCTCTGCAAGGCCCTTTGGATAATCAGATGCAACATCATAAAGAACCGCTGCTTTTGTAAATCCGAATTCATCGGTAATAAAATTGGCTATAACAGGTCCCTGGAAGGGATCAAGGAAACAACCTCGAAATACATATGGCCTATCAAGAGTCGTGTTTGGATTGGTGGACCATGGGCTGATCATGACTGTTTTATATTTGTTGGCCACTTCACCTGCTGGAACAGCCTGTTTTGAGGACTGAGGACCAACAATGGCTAGAACATCATCTTGGGTAATCATTTTTGTGTTTGCTTTTACCGCAGATTCTGCCTTGGACTCATTATCTTCAATAACGAGATCAACTTCATATTTTTTACCACCAACTTCAAGTCCTCCTGCTTTTTCAATGTCTTCAAGCCATAACAGTGCTGCGTATTTGGAGCCTTCGCCAACTTTTGGGATATCTCCGGTCATGGGAGCATTGATACCAATTTTAATAATCGTTTTTCTTGCACTGAATGCTGATGTAGAAAACATCATTGCAAAGGCAAAGGACACAACCACTAAACAAGCAATTTTTTTCATGATACCTCCTTTAAATATTGATTTATTGTTTAAAAGCAGTGTTGAATATACTTTTAAAACACAATACATTGTTAATCACTATTAAAAATATGGATTAAGCAACGTATATTAATTTTAGAACAATAAACTATTTTACAGGCGGATGAACTTCAAATTCGTTCATTTTGTATAGCAGGGTTTTATAAGAGATTTTAAGTATTTTTGAAGCCCGAGACCTGTTCCAGCCAACTTTTTCCAATACAAAAGCAATGACTTCTTTTTCAACTTTGTCTGAAGCCAGTTTCTTGATTTTTTTTAAGGAGATATCTTCAAATAACTTGTCTGAACTTGTCGATAGGTCAACAAATTCTGAAATAATTCTTGTGCGAGCATTAGAAAAGTCATTGTTTGTATAATATGAAGACCCGTTTTGCGGGTTCTCATTTAGGAGATGAGAGGCAATTTTCGGATGTTCTTTTGGAAGCTCCTCAAAAATTTTTTCCCATGAATTCAAAATCATTTGCTTTTTAATGCAATTTTGAAGCTGACGAACATTTCCAGGCCATGGGTAATTGCAAAGTTTTGCAAGGACGTCTGAATCCGGTCGGCTTCCCTGATTATCCGGGTATTCTGATTTATAGAGTCTGAAATAATATTCAATAAGAGGAGGGATGTCCTCTTTTCTTTTTCTTAAAGGCGGGATTTCAATTTTAATAATATTCAGGCGATAAAATAAATCTTCCCTAAACGTTTTTTTTGCCATGCTTTCTTCAAGATTGTGGTTGGTTGCCGCAATCACCCAAACATCTGTTTTAAATTCCTGGTCAGATCCAAGTGGAGAAAATTCACCACTCTGAAGAACATGAAGCATTTTAGACTGCAGAGCCAAGGGCATGTCACCAATTTCATCAAGGAATAGAACGCCCTTGTCTGCTGTCAGAAATTTTCCAGGACGTTTTTTATGTGCGCCTGTAAAAGCGCCTTTTTCATAGCCGTAGAGTTCACTTTCAAGTAGTGTTTCCGGCAATGCTGCACAATTGATTTTAACAAAATTTTTTGAAGACCTGGCAGATTCAGAATATAGGCTTTGAGCAACTACTTCTTTGCCGACACCGGTTTCACCGGTTATCAAAACATTCAGGCAGGTATTAGCCACATGCTTAATCAATTCTTTTATCTTTAAGATTGATTTGCTGACGCCGATTAAAGGTGTACTCATAGTTTTATTATAATTCTATTGTTTATCGTGCTTTTGGTTAATCAATTCCAGAACTTTATTTTCGATTTTAGACAGATCAACAGGCTTGAATAAAACAACATCCGCTTTTGCTTCTGAAGCCAGAGCGCCTGGGTAATCCCCATAGCCTGTCATAGCAATAATTTTTATATCCGGATATTCTTTTTTTACAATGGAAATGAGGCCGACTCCACCTATATTCGGCATAACAAGGTCTGTAATCAGACAATCGAAAAAATTGGATTTATTTTTTAATAATTTTAACGCGGCCAAACCATCCCCTGCGGTTTTTACTTCATAGCCTAATGAATTAAAAAATTCATAAAATACTGATATGATTTCTTCATTGTCATCAACTATCAGAAGTTTGTTTGCTTCTGTCATCATATTCCTATTTAATTTGGTAAGGAAAGTTTTTATATCTACTACTCCATATAATAGAACAGTTTAACCATGCAAGGGAAAAATAAAAATTTATTACAAAATTTTATTACACTGTTACTATTTAAAATAGGAAATTAATATATAGATAATAAACAATGTGATAAAAAAATAACCGGTTTTTTTACTTATGCCTTGATTAAAATAGGCAATAAGCCATAGGACAATACAAATGAACATCATAAAAGGAAATTGAAAATAGTGAAGCGTTTTATCAATCGTCATAGGGTTGAAAAGTCCAACTATTCCCATGACAAGACAAATGTTAAACAGGTTTGAGCCTACTACATTACCGACAGAAATATCGCTTTCTCCCTTTGCTGCTGCCACTGCAGATGTGGCAAGCTCGGGCAAAGAAGTGCCTAAAGCAACAATAGAAATTCCGATAAATGTTTGAGAAAGACCAATTTTTTCTGCCATGATTATGGCTTCTTGAACAACAAAATTTGCACCAAATGAAAGCATCACAATACCGATGACGATGTAAAAAAAATTTTTTAAAATGTTAATATTAGATGGCTTAGCCAAGACTATTGGATTGCTTTTATCTTTTGCAGTGGTGATGCTGTATATTAAAAAAATAATTAATAAAGATATTAAAACAATCCCATCCAACCGTCCAATTTTTGAATCCAAACAAAGTAGCCAGAATATAAATGAGATAAAAAACATGTATGGGATTTCAGTTTTGATGATTTGTTTTTTTATCACAACAGGCCTAATAACTGAACTGATACCAAGCACAAGGGCTATGTTGATAACATTGCTGCCTAATATATTTCCAATGGATATCCCACCTGAGCCTTTAACTGCAGCAACAAGACTGACCAGTAATTCCGGTGCGGAAGTGGCAAATGAGACAATGGTCAGGCCTATAATCACAGGTCGGACTGCAAACATGATGGCTGTAGAAGCTGCTCCTTCTACAAGTAGCGTGGACCCGATAAAAAGCAGGGCCAAACCAAGAATAAGTATAATAACTTGTATTAACAATTATATAAGCTCAATGTGGGGTGTAAATTTAAGATTCTTGCCAAATTTTAAAATTAATACTATAAGCTGTGCATAATATAGCAGGATTAAATATTTATCAATATGATAATTTTTGAATAAGGAATGTTCAATGAAAAAAAGCATCATAAAAGGTACTGGGATGTTTGTACCACCTAATGTCATTACCAACCATGACCTTGAAAAAATGTTAGACACTTCTGATGAATGGATAAAAAAAAGAACTGGAATTGAGCAAAGATATTGGATCAATCAGGAAGGAGAAACCGGCGCATCTGATCTAGGTTTTGAGGCTTCCAAAATCGCTCTGAAAAATGCCGGGTGGACAGCACAGGATCTTGATTTTATCATATTTGCGACCCTTAGCCCGGATATCATGTTCCCAGGATCAGGGTGCCTGCTTCAGGCAAAGTTGGGGCTTGACTCAACTCCTGCGTTGGATATTCGCCAGCAGTGTACAGGGTTTCTTTATGGCCTTGCTACTGCAGATGCCTATATAAAATCAGGCCTTGCCGGCAAAATTCTTCTGGTGGGAGGCGAGGTCCATTCATCAGGCCTTGATAAATCTACTAGAGGCCGGGATATTACCGTTATATTTGGCGATGGGGCTGCGGCTGTTTGTATTGAAGGTATTGAAACCGACAAAAATGCAGGCGTACTATCTTCAGCTCTGCATGCAGATGGTAATATAGCTGATGCATTAATGACTGAACTTCCTGCCTCAAGACTTCCCTTTCGATTCCCGGCAGATGTACCCTTGAGTGATCCAAGATATTTTCCTGTTATGGATGGTCCTGCCATATTTAAAAAAGCGGTAAGGATGCTTCCCCGGGTAATAAATGAATCTCTTGAAAAAGCGCAAATCACGCTTGACAAAATTGACCTAATTATCCCACACCAGGCAAATATGAGAATCAACCAAGCCCTTGGACAATTTCTAAAATTAGATGACAATAAAATATTTCATAATATTCAAAAATATGGGAATACCACGGCAGCAAGTATTCCCCTTGCCCTTCATGAGGCAATAGAACAGGAAAGGATTGGTAAATCAGGTGATGTCGTTCTTCTTACCGGCCTTGGGGCAGGCCTTACCTGGGGGAGTGTAATTTATAAGTTTTTATAATGATTCTTTAAAAAGGATATCAAGATAAAATTTTGTTGCTGTATCAAGGGAAGTAAAATCATTAGTTTTATTAATATTTTTTTGTCTAATTTGATTTCTGATATCCGAGGCAAGAACTTTTCCCAGTTCAACGCCGAATTGATCAAAAGGATTTATGCCCAATATAAATCCCTCGTATACAGTCCTTGCCTCATAAAAGGCCAGCAGCATCCCAATACTTTCAGGTGTCAGGTCATTTATAAGAATGGTGGATGATGGCCTGTTGCCTGGGAAGTATTTTGCATTGTTATTGGTTTTGTTACCTTTTGCAAGGCCTGTGGCCTGGGCAATCAGATTAGCCCACAATTCCTGGTGATTGGAAACACCTTTTGATGTTGCCTGGGCTTTATTGTAAACAGGGTTTACTACACCAATAAACTCAATTGGAAAAGGACTGCCCTGGTGGGCGAACTGAAAAAACGAATGCTGGGCATTTGTTCCTGGTTCTCCAAAAATGATTGTTCCGGTTCTATGATCTGTGATTTTCCCGTCATGGGTTACCCCTTTGCCAAGACTTTCCATATATAATTGTTGCACATGGGGACAAAGGTTGGAAAGGGCAGTGCAATAGGGAATAATAGCCAAAGCGGGATAATCTAGGAAATTTGAATTCCAAATGCTTATTAAAGCTGTTATCAATGGGATGTTGTTTTCTTCAGGGGCATTTATGGCATGCAAATCCATTGTATGACAACCTTTTAAAAATCGATGGAAATTATCAAAGCCAAAGGCAAGGCTTAAAGGAAGTCCTCCAACAGCAGAGGCTACAGAGTATCTTCCACCGATAAAATCAAACATATGAAAAGACCCTAAACTTGAATTTGAAGGTTCATCGCCGGGGCTGTCTTTGGCCGTCACTGTTACAATGTGGTTTGCAGGATCAAGATGGTTGTTTTTTAAAAACAAGAGAGCCTGGTTAAGGTTGGCCATGGTTTCTATAGTGGTATAGGATTTTGAAATGATTATCCACAGACAGGTTTCGGGATTTATTTTTTTTATTATTTGTCCAAAATTGTCAATATCAACATTGGGTAAAAAATGGAGATTAATAAGGGGTTCAATACCATGTTGCAATGCACTATAAACAAACTTACACCCAAGATAGGAGCCGCCGATACCTATAACTACGGCATCGGTAAAAAATTTTCCTGTAGTTCCTTTTATCTTTTTATTATGAATGTTTTCCGTAAAACTTTTAATTTGTTTGTTTACCTTGTTAATTTCAATTATTACATCTTTATCATTTAATAAAATCTGATCCTGAGTAAAATCTCTTGCAGCGGTGTGGAGAGCCGGTCTTTTCTCCGTTGTATTAACAGTTTTGCCGGAAACCATTTGAGAGAAAGTTTCTTTGGCATTCGTTTGCCTGGCAAGTTCAAATAATTCTTTTAAAATAGCATCATCGATTCGTTGTTTTGAAAAATCATAGGAAAAGTCGTTCATTTGAAGTGAAAATTTTTCAAATCTGTTTTTAGTTTGAATCAGATTTTTCAAATGAACATTTTTTTTTATAAAGGATTTTGAAAGGCTTTTTAAATTTGTATAGGCTTGATGATTACGAATGTTGAATTTTTTGGAACCCATTGTCATCTCCTATTGAAATAAGAATTGCCGAAAAGCTCAGGCCATCATACGTAAACCCATTATTCCGGTCAAGGCCTGATTGGGAAAAGGATTAAGAAAATACCTTGACAATTCAACCCCTAGACAATTATTTATACTTTTATGGAAAACAACATAGTTAAAGTGCTTTTAGACAAAGGGGTAAAAATTGATAACCCTGAATCTGTATACATTTCTCAAGACGTCAATCCTGACAGGATTTCAGGTGACAATGTTACGATTTATACAGGAAGCAAAATCATGGGAGAGAACTCTTTGATTATGAGGGGTTCTCAAATCGGATATGAAGCACCGGTTACACTTGAGAATACCTTGGTTGGTGAAAATACAAAATTAAACGGCGGCTTTTTTAGAAAAGCTGTTTTTGCAGGTAGTAATTCATTTGGTTCCGGGGCCCATGTCAGAGAAGGTACAATATTTGAAGAAGAATCAAATGCAGCACATACTGTGGGGCTCAAGCAGACGATTCTATTTCCTTTTGTTACACTGGGCAGCCTGATTAATTTTTGCGATTGTTTCATGGCTGGAGGCACAAGCCGTAAAGATCATTCTGAAATCGGCTCTTCCTTTATTCATTTTAATTATACACCAAACCAGGATAAAGCCACGCCCTCGATGATGGGCAATGTTTATCAGGGTGTTATGCTAAAGTCTAAACCGATTTTTTTAGGAGGGCAGGGCGGTCTTGTCGGACCTGTCAGAATAAGCTATGGCTGCATTACTGCAGCAGGATCCATCATCCGGAAAAATGAATTGGAAAATGACCGGATTTTACTTAGCGGTGGTTTTAAGGATGTGTCCTTTCCAAGACAATTTCATGTTTATAAAAATGTGCGTCACATTTTCAATAATAATATTTATTATATTGCCGGCCTTTTTTGTTTGCAAGCCTGGTATAAAAATATCCGACCCCTTTTTGTTTATGATGATTTTTCTGAAGCCTTGATCACAGGCATGCAAAGTAATTTAGATCTTTGCATTAAAGAAAGAATTTATCGTTTAAAAAATTTTTGTGAAAAATTAAATTTATCAAAAGAAATTTTTCTTTCAAAAACAAATGATAAAAAAGCAGCATCAATTTTGATTCACGAAAAAGCAATTAATAAAATTAAATTGTCTGAAAAAATTTTTAAAACTTTTTTTGAAAAAAATAATTTAAATAACGATGGTGAAAAATTTATTCATATGATTGAAAAAAAAATAGACAGGGCAGAAAAAAAATATATACCTCTTATACAAAGCCTTAAAAAAGATGAATGTGAAAAAGGTGTTCAATGGTTGTTTAATATTGAACAAAAAATAATTAAAAAATTATTAATATAATTTGGAATGATAGATGGGATTACTTTTTGGGACAGATGGCATCAGAGGTATTGCAAACACATACCCCATAACCTGTGAAGTCGCGCTTAAAACAGGACGAGCAATTGGATTATTTACAAAAGAGAAAGGGCATACTGCGGTTATCATAGGGAAGGACACAAGGATCTCAGGAGATATGCTGGAATCTGCCATAGCTGCTGGTGTTGCTTCCACAGGCGTTGATGTATTGCTTGCCGGAGTCATACCAACACCAGGTGTGGCGTATTTATGTTTGGCTATTAAAAATGCGGGTGCTGGAATTGTCATTTCTGCCTCCCATAATCCATATCAAGATAATGGAATCAAGATTTTTAAGTCTGGTGGCGAAAAACTATCAGATAAACAAGAAGATAAAATTGAAGAATATATCCTTAATTCAAAAAAGGTTTCACAAGGAAAAGTAGGGAAAATATCTATTATTTCAGATAGTTTGAAACAGTACACAGATTTTCTGCTTACAAAGTTTCCTTTTAAGAAACTTGATAAAAAATTAAAATTAATAATTGACTGCTCAAATGGGGCTGCTTCAAAGATCAGTCACATGGTGTTTAATAATTTATTGTTTGATGCAAATTTTTTATTTGATTCTCCAGATGGAAAAAATATCAATAAAGATTGCGGATCACAGCATACAAAAGAACTAAAAACCCGGGTATTGAAGGAAAAAGCAGATATTGGCCTTGCGTTTGACGGGGATGCAGACAGGTTGATTGCTGTTGATGAAAAAGGAAATGAAATTTCAGGAGACAGGATAATAGCTGTCTGTGCAAAGTTTGCAAACACAAATGGAAATTTAAATCAAAATATAGTTGTAAGCACAATCATGAGTAACATTGGTTTAAGTAAGATGCTGTATAATGAAGGAATTCAGCATCTTAAGGCTGATGTTGGAGATCGAAAAGTACTTGAGCAAATGAAGAAATCCGGCGCTGTTATAGGTGGCGAAGATTCAGGACATATTATCTTTTTGGATTCACATACAACTGGGGATGGCATACTTTCAGCATTAAAACTACTTGAGGTAATGATAGAAACAGATAAATCTTTATCCAGTCTTGCTGCTGTCATGCAGATCTATCCCCAGGTGCTGAAAAATGTTAATTTACCGGCATCATATCCTGATTTAATGCGGAATAAAATGGTTGTAGATACAATTCAAATAATTGAAGATAAACTTGGGGATAAAGGCCGTGTATTGATCCGCTATTCAGGAACTCAACCCTTGCTTAGGGTAATGGTTGAAGGTCCGGACCAGGGTTTGATCGATGAGTATTGTGTTTTAATTTGTGAAAGTATTAAGACTGTTCTAAAAGATGAATTGTAAGGAGTAATGTGTAATATTACCCCTTACAAATAGATTTTGTACGATTGGAAATTACCAATCTTATATATTGTCCGTTTGGATCAGCTATTATCATTAAACCGGGTTATTTCTGAATCAATCTTTGCTCCCGCCAAAAATATGAAGCATCATGATAAAAAGATTTATAAAATCAAGGTATAAAGAAAGCGCACCCATTAAAGCTCCTTTTCGGATCATAGCGCCGGTTGCATTACTGGGGAGAGTAACTGCCATGGTTTTCAGTTTTTGGGTGTCATAGGCAGTAAGACCGATGAATACAACAACACCAATATATGAAATAATCATCTGCATACCTGAGCTTTGTAAGAATATATTAACTACAGAAGCGATAACAATTCCAATAAGACCCATGAACATGAACCCGCCAAGAGAAGTTAAATCTTTTTTGGTCATCATTCCATAGATACTGCAGCAAAGAAATGTAACAGAACAAATAATAAATGTAGATACAATAGATGTGGCAGTATATCGAAAGAAAATAAATGAGAGTGTAATACCGTTTAAGATCGAGTAGATCGTAAATAAAGCAGTTGCAGTGGTAGCGTTAAGTTTTTGAATCCTTGAGCTAAGATAAAATACAAATCCAAGTTCAGCAAAAATCAAAATCATTATTAAACCCGGAGTGCCATATATAAGTTGAGTTAAAGTTTGATTGTGAGAGACATAGTATGCAGTAACTCCGGTTAACGATAGCGCAATTGCCATCCAGTTATAAACGCTTCTAATAAATGAATTTGTTTTTACAAGTATTGCATTCTGTGAAAAAGATGAAGCGGATTCCATTTTTCTTTCCTCCTAAAGAAGTTGATTTTATAATTCTTAATATAACACGAAAGGGGGGAATTACAAGATTACGATTTGGTTATGTGCTGATTAATAGCTGTTTTAGCCCATATTTAAAAAAGTTTACATAATATATATTATCAGACCTTATAGGAATCTATAGGTTTTAATCAAAAATTAATATCGTGACCAGAAACTTTAAAAAAAATTTTATTGTTAAAATATTACCTTTGTTTTATATTTGTTAACTTTATGGGGCTTGTTTATATAATGGATAATAATGACAGAAAAAAAAACCGGACATATTTATACTGTTTCTAAATTAACAAAGGAAATTAAATTTCTTTTAGAAGAAAGTTATCCTTTTATCTGGGTTACAGGTGAAATTTCAAACTATGCTGTTCCTGCCTCTGGCCATTCTTATTTTACTTTAAAGGATCAAATGGCAGTTATCAGCGCTGTTATGTTTAAAAATCAAAAACGTAATTTAAAGTTTAATCCTGAAACCGGAATGAAAATTATTGGTATGGCAAGACTTTCCTTATATGAACCCAGAGGATCTTACCAGCTTATTTTCGAACATTTAGAACCTGAAGGTGCAGGTTCTATGCAAATAGCTTTTGAACAGCTTAAAACAAAATTAGCTGATAAAGGCTTTTTTAATGAGGACTGCAAAAAACCAATTCCCTTTTTGCCTTCTGTTATAAGTATTATTTCTTCGGGAACCGGTGCTGCTGTCAAAGATATTACAAAAGTTGCTCAAAGACGATTTCCAAATTGCTGTCTTGAAATTATTCCGGTCAAAGTTCAAGGTGTTGGTTCTGATAATGAAATTTGTGAGGCCATAAATTTTGTTAATCAACATTTAAAATCCGATTTAATCATCCTTGCACGGGGTGGAGGTTCTTTAGAAGATCTCAGTGCATTTAATTCGGAAATTGTAGCAAAGGCTATTTTTAAATCTTTTGTACCCATTATAACAGGTGTTGGTCATGAGACAGACTTTACGATTGCAGATTTTGTTGCAGATTTAAGAGCTTCAACACCTTCGGCAGCCGCAGAGCTTGCACTGCCGGACAAAAACAGTCTTTTACAAAGAATTACATCTTTACAGGAAAGTCTGAATAGCTCTTTAAAAAAGAAAATTGGTACACTTAACCAGACGATTGGTAATTTAATTGCAAGATTAAAAAGCCCTGAGATAATTGTTTATGATTTTAGATTTAAGCTTGAAGAATATGAATTAAGATTAATGAACATGATGAATCATTATGTTCATTATAATAAAGAAAAAGCCCGGTGGTTGACCGAAGTTCTATATACAAGAAATCCTGTAAAAAAAATTATAGAACACCGACAATACGTAAAAATACTTTCTGAATCTTTAACGCTTCATTTTCAAAAAAATTTTCAAGAAAAAAAAACAATTTATTTAGAACTTCAATCTAAACTTCAGGCATTTAATCCAGAAGCAGTTTTAAAAAGAGGATACAGTATTTCAAGATTTGTTTTTAATAAAAATGTTATTATAAATTCCAGCGATGTAAAAATAAATGATCAAATCGAAGTAGTCCTTTCAAAAGGACGATTGATTACAAGGGTGGAGAAAATAAATGGTTAAGAAAAAAACGTTTGAAACTGCTTTAAAAGACCTTGAAGAGATTGTCAGGAAAATGGAGTCTGGAGATCTCTGTCTTGAAGATGCCGTCAAAAGCTATGAATCCGGGATGAAACAATCTAAATATTGCCTCGACCTTTTGGATAAAACTGAGAAAAAAATATCAACCATTGCAAAAGGCAATGATGGGAGCGTAAAAACAATACCATTTAAAGATGAATAATATGAATTTTAATTTGCCACAATATTTATCAGAAAAACAAGCCATAATTAATCAATATCTGAAACTGATTCTTAATCAATATGATAAAAGCCATGAATTGATTATGGCAATGGATCATTCTCTTATGGCTGGAGGGAAAAGATTACGGCCCATCCTGTCAATTGCTTCTGCCCAGGTTTTAGGCAATGATTTTTTGATTGCCCTGCCCGCTTGCTGCGCTATTGAAATGATACATACATATTCTTTGATTCATGATGATTTACCGGCAATGGATAATGATGATTTAAGACGCGGGTTACCGACCTGCCATAAAAAATTTTGTGAAGCCACTGCCATTTTGGCAGGTGACGCATTATTAACACAAGCATTTAATGTTATTTCCAACCCGGAACAAATTTTTGATATATATCCTGACGATGAAACAAGGATTAAATTGATTTTCAAAATTTCACAGGCAGCCGGTATTAAGGGTATGGTTCAAGGCCAAATGCTGGATATGCAGGCTTTTGATTCAAAACAAAACAAAGACTTGGAACATCTTCATCAAATACATGAACTTAAAACAGGTAAAATGATCACCGTCAGTGTTGAAGCAGGCGCCTTAAGCGTTGGATCTGATTCAAAAACCATAGAAAAACTGATTGTTTATGCAGATAAAATCGGTCTGGCATTTCAGGTCATTGATGATATTTTGAATATTGAAGGCGATCCAAAAATAATGGGCAAGGCAGCAGGATCTGATATTTTAAATGATAAAATGACGTTTCCTGCAATTATTGGTCTTGAAGCATCAAAAAAATATGCAAAAAAATTGATTGATTCCGCCCTTGAAGCAATTTGGGAATTTGATGAAAAAGCAATCCCTTTAAGGGCGATTGCTAATTATATTATTAACAGAGATCATTAAATAATAAAGGTTGATAAATTTTGAACCTTCTTGAACAAATAAACACCTCAAAAAACATAAAAGATCTTTCAAGAACAGAGCTTAAACTTTTAGCTAGTCAAATCCGGGAAAGAATCATCGATGTTGTATCTAAAAACGGAGGACATCTAGCCTCAAGTTTGGGCGCAGTTGAGTTGACACTTGCTATCCACTATGTTTTTGATCTGCCAAAGGATACTTTGATATGGGATGTAGGACATCAGTCTTATGCCCATAAATTGATTACCGGAAGAAATGATACCTTTGACAGTCTTCGTCAGTATAAAGGGATATCAGGGTTCTCAAAAATCAAAGAGAGCTCCTATGATGGTTTTACTGTGGGGCATTCATCCACCTCTATTTCTGCAGGGCTTGGGGTCTGTTATGCCAAATATTTAAACAAAGATGAATCTGATGTTATTTCGGTTATTGGGGATGGTTCTCTAACTGCTGGACTGGCTTATGAAGGATTGAACCAGACCGGAGATTCAAAACAAAATCTTATTGTTATTTTAAATGACAACGACATGTCAATCTCAGCCAATGTGGGAGCCTTGTCTTCTTTATTAAGCCGGACTTTTTCAGCTAAATATCTTCAGTCCATGAGAAATCGATTTGGTGTATTTCTAAAATCTTTGCCAAAAATCGGGGATGATATTTATAATATTGCAAAACGCTCTGAAGAGTCATTTAAAACATTTATTACACCGGGTATGTTATTTGAAGCCTTTAATTTTGACTACTTTGGACCCATTGACGCTCATAATTTAGATCATTTGATCGATATTCTGAAAAACATTAAAAATCCAAAAGACCCCATTCTTTTGCATGTTTCCACTGTAAAAGGCAAAGGTTATAAACCTGCAGAAAAAAATCCAATCTATTTTCATGGAGTGGGATCATTTGCCGTTGATACAGGAAAAAGTAATAAGATGCCAAACCAGATTCCAACCTATACTCAGGTGTTTGGTTCTCAAATGGTCAAACTTGGCAAAACCAATGAGAAAATTGTTGCAGTGACAGCGGCTATGCCGGAAGGTACGGGATTAATAGAATTTTCCAAACTATATCCAGACAGGTTTTTTGATGTTGGCATTGCAGAGCAGCATGCTGTCACCTTTTCTGCAGGACTTGCATCTAAAGGATTAAAACCGGTTATTGCAATTTATTCCACTTTTTTGCAAAGAGCTTTTGACCAGATACTTCACGATGTCTGTATTGATGCTCATCCAGTTGTATTTGCAATTGACAGGGGAGGTATTGTGGGAGAGGACGGGCCCACCCATCACGGCCTTTTTGATTTTTCATATCTTCGTTGTATGCCAAACATGACTATTATGGCACCAAA
>JABIYQ010000269.1 GCA_018702715.1 Desulfobacula sp.
ATATTTTTGTTCGATGCTAAACGCTTAACCTCCTGCAAATATCCATCAGACAGGGCTTTGAGATAACGTCTTTTAACGGGCTAAACAATTACAAAAACTTTTACATTTTAAAATAATAGGTAAAATTATGATTAAAGTAGGCATTGCGGGAGCATCAGGGTATACTGGTGTTGAACTTGTAAAATTGATTTCCAATCATCCAAAAACCAAATTGTGTGCCATAACTTCAAACAGCTATAAGGGTAAATCCTTAACTGATATTTTTCCGTCCATGAGAGGATTTGAAAATTTGATTTGTGAAGATTTGGATATTCCCTCACTTTCGCCGAAAATTGATGTCATGTTTTTAGCATTGCCACACAAAATATCAATGAAGTATGTACCGACATTTCTGGAACATAATATAAAAGTTATTGATTTGTCTGCTGACTACAGATTTACAAATGCTGCAGCATATGAATCTGCTTACCAGGAACATTCATCAACGCATCTTTTAAAACAAAGTGTCTATGGCTTAAGCGAAATATACAGGGATAAAATTAAGACATCCAGCCTTGTGGGTAACCCGGGTTGTTACCCAACCAGCATTCTATTACCCCTGATTCCACTTTTAGAAAAGGGGTTGATTCGGGCCGATGGAATTATTTCAGATTCAAAATCCGGTGTAAGCGGTGCAGGAAGGTCCTTATCTCTTTCAACTCATTTTTGTGAAACCAATGAATCCTTTACTGCTTATAAAATTGGAAACCACAGGCATACTCCGGAAATAAATGAAATTTTAAGTATTCATTCCAAGCAAAAAATGACAATCACCTTTGTACCGCACTTGCTCCCATTAACAAGGGGAATGTTGTCAACTATTTATGTTCAGGCAAAAGATAATGTAACTGAACATAAAATAAGACAAACTTTAAATTCGTATTATGAAAAAGAATGTTTTGTCAGAATCCTTGACAAAAATTATTATCCTGCAATTTCCCATGTTAAAGGCACAAATTGTTGCGATATCGGATTCCATTTTGATGAAAAAACAAAAAAAATTATTATTATTTCCGCCATTGACAACCTTTTAAAGGGTGCAGCAGGCCAGGCCGTTCAAAATATGAATATATTATTTGACTTAGATGATCATACAGGGTTGAATTCTTTTCAAGGGCCTTTGTAAAAAAACATTGTACTTGACATATAAAAAATATCTGAATAAAAAAGGTATCAATGAGAAATAGAATTAAAATATGGTTTCATTCCAATGCCACTTCCGGAATCAAGGAAATTTCTATCCACAAGACTGTTTTTACGCTTGGACTTTTCATTTTCTTTTCTATGATTGGTATAGCAATTTTAATAGGATATGACTATTCTCAGCTTAAAAAAAAATCATACAACGCTATTGTTATAAATAAAATCATCAATAAACAATTGAACGAAATTAATAATCAAAGGACACAAATCCAAAGTTTTGCAGGTGAAATTATAGTCTTAAAAAATGAGATTGACAGCCTTTCAAAATTTGAAGAAAAGGTAAGGCTTATTGCAGATATAAATAGAAACGATAATGCCAGTGGTCTAATCGGTATAGGGGGAATCCCGGACAATGCACTTGACTCTGATATTTCCCTGAAAAAAAGCCATAACAATTTGATGCGTGAAATGCACCGGCAAATAAACCAGACACACCTGGCTGTAGAAAAGCAGGCGCTCAATTTTGACAACCTGATTAAACAACTTGAAGAAAAAAGAAATTTTCTGGCATCTACTCCTTCTATAAGACCTATTAAAGGAGGATGGATCACCTCAAAATTCGGATATCGAAAATCTCCTTTTACCGGTAAAAAAGATTTTCACTCAGGCATGGACATATCAAATAGAAGTGGAACAAAAGTAGTTGCTACTGCTGATGGCAGGATATCTTATGCTGCAAGGAAAAAATATATCGGCAATCGAATTGTTATTGATCATGGTCATGGCCTGAACACCCTGTACGGGCATTTGAAAAAAATTTTGGTAAAACCGGGACAAAAGGTCGAACGTGGTGATATAATCGGCCTTCTCGGAAACACAGGAAAAAGTACAGGCCCCCATGTACACTATGAAGTTCAACTTAATGGTGCACCTGTAAATCCTTTAAATTACTTTCTAAATTAGTCTTAGTCATCTTTATCCCTTTTTATTTTTCTCTGAATAAAAAAATATTTTCAATTTTTTGTTTTTACTTTTCAAATTAATGCTTATATATTTCACGTACAACAGCTAAATAGAGTTTGAACAAAAGCCTAAAAATTGTTGTGCGGCCGAGCTACATGCACTAAAACTTATTATAATATAACAGGCAACTTACAAATGGTATTTAATATTTTTACAAAAATCTTTGGCTCTAACAATGACAGAATGTTAAAAATTCTCCAGCCCATTGTTGATGAAATTAATCTTCTTGAACCAGAAATGAAACTTTTGTCAGATGAGCAGATACCTCAAAAAACGATTGAATTTAAAGAAAAAATTGAAAATGGGGAAACCCTTGATCAAATTTTACCGTCCGCATTTGCCCTTGTAAGGGAAGCCTCTGTCAGAACCCTTGGCATGCGTCATTTTGATGTACAGTTGGTTGGGGGTATTGTACTTCATCAGGGAATGATTTCTGAGATGAAGACGGGTGAGGGGAAAACATTGATGTCCACTCTTCCTGCCTATCTTAATGCCTTATCAGGAAAAGGTGTACACATTGTTACAGTAAATGATTATCTGGCCAAGCGGGATGCAGAATGGATGGCCCAAATCTATAAGTTTTTGGGGCTAAGTGTCGGCGCCATTCTTCATGACATTGATGATCAGGAAAGAAAACGTTCCTATGCTGCAGATATTACCTATGGCACAAATAATGAGTTCGGGTTTGATTATCTAAGGGACAACATGAAATTTGACAAAGACTCCCTTGCCCAGAAAGAACTTAATTTTGCCATCGTGGATGAGGTTGACAGTATTCTTATTGACGAAGCCAGAACACCGTTGATCATTTCAGGACCAGCTGAAAAATCAACTCATTTTTACACCCATGTCAATACCATTATCCCGGCCTTTAAAAAAGACATAGATTATACCCTGGATGAAGAATCTAAAAGTGTTTCTCTAACCGAAGACGGTATTGCAAGAGGAGAATCCATTCTCAAAGTGGACAATCTATATGATCCGGCAAATATCGAAATACTGCATCATTTAAACCAGGCCCTGAAAGCTCACACAATTTTCAAGCGCGATACAGATTATATTGTTAAAAATAACCAGGTGGTCATTGTTGATGAATTTACAGGCCGCTTGATGACGGGTAGACGTTATAGTGAAGGGCTTCACCAGGCCCTTGAAGCAAAAGAAAACGTTAAAATTGAGAATGAAAATCAAACCCTTGCCTCCATTACGTTCCAAAACTATTTCAGGATGTATAACAAATTATCCGGTATGACGGGTACAGCAGAGACTGAAGCGCCTGAATTTAAAAAAATATATAATCTGGATGTCCTTGTCATACCAACCCACCAGAAAATGATCCGGGAAGATTTTCCAGATCTGATATACAAAACAAAAAAAGATAAATATAATGCTGCCATAAAGGAAATTATCAGGCTGCATAAAAAAGGCCAGCCTGTTCTTGTGGGAACGATTTCTATTGATGTTTCCGAGGATATGAGCAAAAAACTCAAGAAAAAAGGTGTCAAACATACCGTTTTAAATGCAAAGCATCATAAAGCTGAAGCTGAAATCGTTGCCAATGCAGGGCAGAAAGGCGCTGTTACCATTTCCACCAATATGGCCGGCAGGGGTACTGATATTGTTCTTGGAGAAGGGGTTAAAGAGCTTGGCGGACTCCATATCTTAGGTACATCCCGCCATGAGTCCCGGCGAATTGACAACCAGCTGCGCGGTCGTTCAGGCAGACAGGGGGATGAAGGGACTTCAAGATTCTACCTTTCTTTGGAAGATGATCTATTAAGAATCTTTGGTGGTGACAGAATTCATGCAGTTATGGACAAACTTGGTATTGAAGAAGGCGAGCATATTGAACATTCATTTATCAGCAAGGCCATAGAAAATGCACAGTCAAAAGTTGAGGGTCACAACTTTGAAATCAGAAAGCACCTTCTCGAGTATGATGATGTAATGAACCAGCAAAGGGAAGTTATTTATCGGCAGCGGCGAAAAGCATTGATGGAAAAAGATTTAAAAGTCAATGTCCTGGAAATGATTGAAGACAAGACCTATGATATTGTTGATGAATTTGCCATTGAAAAAACCCCTGTTAAACAATGGGATTTAAATGGCATTAAAGCAAGAATTAAACAAGTCTTTAACTTTAACCCTGATCTTGAAACCGCAGTAAACGAGTGCAATGGTCCACAAGAATTGTCAGAAAAGCTTTTTGGCCATATAAAAGAATTGTACAATCAAAGAGAATCCTCAATAGGTGCTGATATCACAAGGGAAATTGAAAGGCACCTCATCCTTCAAACAGTTGATACCCGGTGGAAAGAACATCTCTTATCCATGGATCATTTAAAAGAGGGTATCGGGCTTCGCGGATATGCGCAGCAGGATCCTTTGAGGATTTATAAAAAAGAAGGTTTTGACATGTTCCACGGATTGATGGAAAGAATTAAAGAAGAAGTTGTGGAAATTCTATTCAAAATTCAGATATCAACCCCATCCCAGGTGGATGAAATGAAAAAAAAGGAACAGGACGGACTTACCTTTTCCCACTCAGACGGTTCAAGCATAAAGCAACCTGTGAAACGGTCTTCAAAAAAGATAAAAAGGAATGATCCCTGTCCTTGCGGAAGCGGTAAAAAATATAAAAAATGCTGTATGACTTAGGGAACAAGCTTAATGGCATCCACTGACTCTGAAATAAAAGAGGACGTTTCCACAAGATCGAAAAACGATCTTCCACCCATGTATAAAGTCATTCTACACAATGATAACTATACCAGCATGGAATTTGTGGTGGAAATTCTTGTAACAATTTTCGGGAAATCACTTGAAAAAGCGACACAAATAATGCTTAATGTACATAATAAAGGAAAAGGAATTTGCGGTATTTATCCAAGACAAATCGCAGAAACCAAAGTTGAAACAGTGCACAACCTGGCAAGCAATAAAGGCTTTCCTTTAAAAAGTACCATGGAAAAGGAGTAGGTATGATTAGCAAAGAACTCAGCACAACCTTAGGTTTTGCTGTAAGGGAAGCAAAAAAAAGAAGACATGAGTATGTATGTGTTGAACATGTTCTTTATGCAATCCTTAACCATGAAACCGGTGCTGAAACGATTGAAAAATGTGGCGGCAATCCAGAACTGATAAAAGAAGAACTTGAAAAATTCTTTAATGAGAAATTAACAAAAATTGATAAAAAAGAAGAATATGTTTTACAACAGACCATAGGTTTCCAGCGAACGATACAGCGTGCTATCAACCATGCCCGGTCTGCGGAAAAAAGTGAAGTCAATTTAGGAGATATTCTTGCCTCTATTTTTCAGGAAAAAGATTCCCATGCTGCATTTTATCTCGAATCTGAAGGCATTACCCGCCTTGATGTGTTAAAATTAATTTCACACACTTCAGAATCTAAAAAAGAAAGTCCCCCATCCATGGACCCGTCCCGTAGAATCTTTAAAC
>JABIYQ010000223.1 GCA_018702715.1 Desulfobacula sp.
ACAAGGACTACCACTGAAAGCACGACAGCTAATAATAATCGTTTTTGTTCATCCATTCTCTCTCCTAAACCTAAAAGTTGTAATGGCACTTTACTTTAATTAGAAGGGAAAAACAGTGTACGTCTGGATAAATTATGGAGCAATTATGGAACTGGGTCAAATCCTCCTGCATGGAATGGATGACAACGCGCAACTCTTTTTACGGCAAGAGCTGTACCTTTAAAGCTACCGTATTTTTCAACCGCCTCAAGGGCATATGCCGAACAGGTCGGGTGGTAACGGCAATTTTGTCCTGTTAAAGGTGATATAAAATATTGATAAAATTTAATAAATAGGAATAATAGCTTTTTCATTTATTTATACTAATTAAGGCTATTTTTGTAAAAAGTTTATCAAGCTTCTCTATAATCTGCCTGTTGGATAGCGTAGTCAGACCTCTCTTTGCAATGATATTCATATCATTTGGCCCTGAAATATTCTCTTTTCTGTGTCTGAAATATTCTCTAATAATTCTTTTTATCCTGTTACGCTCTACTGCATTTCCCACTTTTTTTGATACGGTAATGCCAATTCGATTGTTTTGAGCTGTTCCTTTAAGCACAATTGCTAAAAAGCAGTCTGTATGTGCTTTTTCCCCTTGTTTCGAAAGCGTTAAAAATTGAGCTCTTTTTAAGAGTCTTACTTTTTTTGGAAAACAAAAGTTACTCAATAAATCCCTTTAATTAAACGGTAAGTTTTTTTCTTCCTTTTGCTCTTCTGGCGTTAATAATACGCCTTCCACCGGTAGTGGACATTCTTTTAAGAAATCCATGTTTTCTGGTTCTTTTCCGGTTACTTGGTTGAAATGTTCGTTTCATAACTTAACAATCCTTAACTTAAATTTACTTTATTAAAACGTTATATGCTGCAAACCATAATAAACAGAGTACTTTAATGCTTTTTTAAAAAAATGTCAAGAATGAAAAAAACACATGAATATGTTTGGCTTTGCTTTGCCCGTATGTATCCAGGGGCATTAGTCTGGGGTCAGGCTTGCATAGTTGCGTTTATTGAACGATAAACGCAACTATGCAAGCCTGACCCCATTTATTTTACCAGTGATTCAAATATGTGATATTCTTCTATATGGTAATGAGGCTCTGGATAAATTGCGATTGGTTTTGAAAATTGTTTTTCAAGGGAGGAAATCAGGTGTTTTTCCCTTCCATGGAGCAATTGGGCGATTTCAGGATGCACTTTTACCGTGAATTTATTGCCCATCATGTCCCCGGCCTCACTGACAAGGTCTCTGTAAATTTTGTGGCAAATGGATTTTCCTGACATAAGATGTCCGTCTCCATTACAATAGAAACAAGGTTTGCAAAGGGTTCGGGTCAGGTTCCGCCGGATTCTTTTGCGGGTCATCTGAACAAGGCCAAGCTCCGTAAGAGGCAGGACATTGGTCTGGCTTTTGTCTTTTTTCATGGCATCATTCATATGGGACATGACCTTTGCCTTGTGCTGCTCTTTTTTCATGTCGATAAAGTCAATAATGATAATACCGCCGATATTCCGAAGCCTTATCTGGTAGGCAATCTCTTTGACAGCCTCAAGATTTGTTTTAAGAACGGTTTCATCGAAATTGTGTTTTCCAACATACCTGCCCGTATTCACATCTATGGCAGCGAGAGCTTCAGTCTGCTCGATTACAATATAGCCACCTGATTTGAGCCATACTTTTTTTTTTAATGCCCTTGCCACATCCCCTTCAATGTTAAAGGCATCAAAAATAGATTCTCTTCCCTGGTAAAGTTCTACTGATAAGTTCACATCCGGCATCAGTTTTTTTAAAAAATTTTGAACATGTGCATATTCTTCTTTAGAATCGATAATCAGCTTATCCGCTTCATCGGCAAGAAGATCCCTAACCGCACGAAAGGTTATCGTAAGCTCTTTATAAACAAGGGATGTGGCAGATGCAGTTTTGTTTTTTATTAAAATGTCTTCCCATGTTTTGGTTAAAAAATTTACTTCTTTTTTAATGGTTTCCTTATCAATCCCCTGGGCCTGGGTTCTGAGTATATATCCGAAATTATTTTTTCGGATAGACAATAAAAGGTCTTTTAACCGTGTTCTTTCTGTTTCATTTCCAATTTTTTTTGAGATTCCGATGTGATCAACTGTGGGTAACAATACCATATATCGACCCGGCAGGGAGATATGGGTCGTAACCCGGGGGCCTTTAGAGCCAATTGATGATTTTGCTACCTGGACCATTATTTCCTGGCCCTCGGTCAGCAAATCCTCAATACTGCAATCCGAGTTTAAAGAAGTTTTCCAGGAGTTATGATTGGCTTCCATATCCGTTGTTTCAATAGCACGGCCATTAGATTCAGAATCTCCCTCCACATCATTGTCCTGCTCAAATTTCTGATACATAGTATAGCTGGCAGTGTCCAAGACATCATCCACATAAATAAAGGCTGCCTGGTCAAACCCGATATCCACGAATGCTGCCTGCATTCCTGGAAGGACCCTCTGCACCCGGCCTTTATAAATGTTTCCGGCAATGGAGGTTTCATCTTCCCTTTCAATGAAAACTTCAACAATGGTTCCGTTTTCAAGAAGCGCCACGCGCGTTTCATGGGGAGCAGAATTTACAACAAGTTCTTTTAACATAGGGTTATCCTTGTTTTTACTTGTGACCTTTTTTAGGTTACGTGTGACCTTTAACCTGAAGGGTCACGCGCAGGTTATCTTTTTTATTCTTATCTTTTTTATGACATCGTCATCCAGTTTAAAATATTTTGTCAAAATCTCTGCGGGTCTCACATTCCGTTCATTATATTTTTTTAAAACCATCTCAATAGTTTGTAAATCAATAAAGGAAATTTTTTCTACTGATTTGCGCAGATCGGTTTTTCTTATTTTATTTTTTTTGCTTAAGTCCTGGACAATAAATTCGGATAAATTTAAAAAGGCGGTCACTTTTTCTTTTTCAACACAAAAATCAGAAAATTTAATGATATATGAAGATGTATCATTATTTATTTTCTTTTGCCGGTTAAAGGATTTACATCCAGTGATGCAAATGCCTTTAGGAAGTGTTTTGTTTAATTTGTCAATAATTGTATTGGGTGCAATATCTTTTTCAAGGTAAATAAAAAGAATTTCTTCTTCACTTTCCATCCCAACGGGCAAGGCATTTTCAAAGGAAAGCCGCATGGAAGGATTAAATCCTTGTGAATATTTGGCAGTCAACCCAACCCTTTTCACTGCTCGTTGAAAAATGGTGGAAAGTTCAAGGTGTCCGAAAAACCTTGCTTTACCAAGTTTTGAAAAGGTCATCTCAAACTTTTTAAAGGCATCATCGGGCATTCTTTCAGGAACTATGTCATGGATGGTATCTGATTTTTCAGCGGTTTTCAGAGTCTCATACAGTACGGGTTTTATTATTTTAAAATCACAGACACCACATCCTGTGCAGTCATTTTCCCTGCAGTCAGGTGTTAGGGACTCTTTTTTGGCTTTTTGAAATTCTTTTTTTAAAAAACCGGGTAATACCCCTGAATCAATTACATCCCAGGGAAGGGGTTCGTCTTCATCCCGCTCACGAGACGTATAAAACAAAGGATCAATTCCTGTTTCTTCAAAAGCCTTTTGCCATAATGAAAAATCAAACTTATCATTCCAGCCGTCCATGCGGCATCCTTGTTCAAAAGCCTCAACCAGAAGCTTTGATAATTTTCTGTCACCCCTGGCCCAAACCCCTTCAACCATACTCATTTCAGGATTTTGCCATTTGAGATTGATCCTGCGGTGATTTAAATTGTCTTTTAAATATTGTAGTTTTTCCTTTGTTTGCTCAAGAGAGATCTGTGCGCATCTCTGAAAAGGGGTATGGGCTTTGGGAATAAAAGAGTTTGCACTGACGTTAATGGTTGCTTTACCT
>JABIYQ010000587.1 GCA_018702715.1 Desulfobacula sp.
ATTTTAATTCCTCCCAAAAGTATAAAGTTACTAAAAATGAAACGCTTACCTATAATCAAAAAATAAAATTTATAACCGCATAGATTTATAACCACATAGAGTGATTAAAAATTGATTATGCTTGTTTCATGTTCTATAGACGAATCTTGCCAAAATCATCTCTTTGATCAGATTTCTGAACATGATGGGAGCTTATTAAAAATTTCAAGGGAAAGTCAAGGAATAATAAGGGAAAAATGAACTTTATTCATTTTGTAATACAAAATCAATATTTACATCACAACCTTGCAAAAAATCTAAGATTAAGTCATTAGTTTTTAAGCCGCTTTTTGCAATGTTGGGGTCAATCAATATAATTTTTTATTGCCAACATTGAGAATTATATATATCCTTGAAAACTGAATTATGAATTGAATACAGAAAGGAATGTGAATTGATCCCCCATCAAAATAAAAATCTCAAGGGTAAAAACCTTACAAAAGAAGCCTACAACGACATAAGAAAGATGATTTTTTCAAATGAACTCAAGCCCGGACAGAAGATTCCATACAGGAGAATGGCTGATGGATTAAGCATGAGTTTGACACCCGTTGTCCAGGCACTCAAACATATGGAATTCATGGGTCTTGTACATCATGAACAAAATAAGGGATTCTTTATCGAAAAGGTGACTCCCCAAGAGATTGACGAAGCCTATAAACTTAGGACCATCATTGAACCTATAATGTTGGTCCAGGCCATTTTAAACTTTGATGAACACGGTGAAAAAAAGATTGGAACTGCTCTTGATGAATATCTTGCGGCATGTGAAAAAGGATCTTTAAGATTAAAACTGGTAAAGGATATTCAATTCCACATGTCCATAGCCGAATTATCCGGTCAGAGTTTATCCATCTTAATTTTAAAATATTTATTTGATTTTTTGTATCTTCGATTTGGCCAGGAGCTTATATTTTCACGCCCTTTAGAAGATTCAGCCGATGCCCATACTGCCATATTTGATGCAATTAAATCCAAAGATGTTGAAACCGCGACCCGGCTTCTCAAAACCCATATAAGACAAATACATCAAAATGCTCTGGATGGTATTCAAGAGAGACTGGTTGAAGCCGAAGATATCATTTTTTAAGTTATTATTAAGACCAGATTTCAAACACCCATATAATGTCTTGACAAAGTGAATTACATTTTGTATTTGATTTTCAGATTATTTCTCAGGAGATTTTATATATGCAAATTCCTTGGTTTTCCAACACTGAAAACAGCCTCATAAAATCAGGCAGGCCTTTTGTGAAAATGCATGGGCTGCTTAATGATTTTGTTATCATTGATGGCAGGAAAGAACCCTATCGTCCTTCAACAAAAGAGATTATCCACATATGTGACCGCCACGAGGGTATCGGTGCGGATGAATTGTTGATTGTGGAGCCGTCTAAACATTCAAAACCATATGCTTTTGTCCGAATTATTAATCCCGATGGCCGGGAAGTAGAAGCCTGTGGTAACGCAAGCCGATGTATCGGATGGCTGCTGTTAAAAGAATGTAATCAAAAAGAAATTCAAATTGAAACCCTTGGCGGAATTTTAAGGTGTTCACTGGCCGGTGAGAAACAAGTAAGCTGCGAAATGGGAGAAGTGAAGACCCATTGGCAGGATATTCCTTTATCCCAAGAAATGGATACACTACATCTAAATATCGGAGCTGGTCCTTTAAATGATCCTGTGGGCATGAATATCGGTAATCCTCATGCCATCTTTTTTGTAGAGGATCTGGATGCCATTGATCTGGCAATATATGGAAAAACACTTCAGACTCACCCTCTTTTTCCTCAGGAGGCAAATATTGGTGTTGTCCAGCTTATAGATTCGGAAACCCTGAAACTTTCCGTCTGGGAGCGCCCCGGTACCTTGACGACCGCCTGTGGTACAGGAGCCTGTGTAGCAGTCGCAGCAGCCCACAGGAGAGGGTTGACTCAAAAAAAACGCATGACAGTGATCATGCCGGCAGGATCTGTTGACATTGAACTCAAAGAAGAAGATATCGTTGTCATGACAGGGCCCGTAGAAATTTGTTATACGGGTTATCTTGTATGACACAAATATCAAGATGATGGTAAAAATTAATGGATTGCAAAATATAATTGAAAGTTTAAGGAGTTATGATAGATGAATGCAAAAGAAAGAATGGAAGCTGCGATAAATTTGTTGCCTGTAGATAAGGTACCCAATGCACCATTTACCGAAGCACCGGTCTGCAACTACTTTGGTTCTACTTTTAAAGCCTCCCTTCTTGAAGGCCCTCAAATGCTCAAAGCCCATATGAAAAGCCTGGAAGAATTTAAATTTGACTGGGTGATGCTGGGTATGGGCCTTATCGGTGGGATTATTCCTGAAGCCCTAGATTGTCAGGTGAAATATCCGGAGGATGTGTTTCCCATCATTGAAAAAACCAGTATTTTTTC